>DBOA01000204.1:560-711 GCA_002299195.1 Sphingomonadales bacterium UBA658 | reverse complement strand
TGCACCAGCCAGACATAATTGTCGGACAGGACCGGAACGCGGACAATTTCAATCGCCATTACCAGACGCCTATATTGGGCATGCCGACCCACGGTTCTGCCGGCGGAAGATTGCCCTCTTGCAACAGTTCAATCGAAATGCCGTCGGGGGT
>DBOA01000204.1:0-212 GCA_002299195.1 Sphingomonadales bacterium UBA658 | reverse complement strand
TCGCGGGGCGGCCGGTTGATCGTGACGCCTGCGTCCATCAGCGTTTGGCACGTCGCGTAAATATCATCGACCCGGTACGCCAAATGGCCAAAGTTGCGGCCGCCATCATAAGCTTCGGCTGCGCTGCCATCGGCGGGGGGGCCAATTTGCGGCAATTTCACCTCCCCCCCCCCCCCCTTTCCCGGGGCCCCGCGGGAAAAGAGAGGGGAGAG
>DBOA01000181.1 GCA_002299195.1 Sphingomonadales bacterium UBA658 | reverse complement strand
GTGCCATTGTTCGCACGTGCGCTTGATTTCGTTGCCCAGAGCGTTTCGTCGGGCGGCAAGGTTCTGTTCGTTGGCACAAAGCGCCAGGCACAGGGCCCAATCGCTGATGCAGCACGCGCATCGGGTCAGCATTTCGTCAACCACCGCTGGTTGGGCGGCATGCTCACCAACTGGAAGACCATTTCGAACTCGATCAAGAAGCTCAAGACGCTTGAAGAGCAGCTTTCGGGTGACACGCACGGTTTCACGAAGAAGGAAATTCTTCAGATGACCCGCGAGCGCGACAAGCTTGAAATGAGCCTTGGCGGTATCCGCGACATGGGCGGCATTCCTGACGTGATGTTCGTGATCGACGCCAACAAGGAAGAACTCGCCATCAAGGAAGCCAATGTTCTTGGTATCCCTGTCATCGCGATCCTCGATTCGAACGTATCGCCAGACGGTATCGCGTTCCCGGTTCCTGCAAATGATGACGCAGCGCGCGCCATTCGTTTGTACTGCGACGCCGTTGCCACTGCGGCAACCAAGGGCAACGTAAATGCTAAGGTTTCCAAGGGCGTTGACCTTGGTGCCGAAGTTGAACCAGCTGCTGAACCTGCATTGGCCGAAGAAGCTGCACCTGTAGCCGAAGTCGCTGCAGAAGAAGCACCAGCTGCCGAAGCTTAAATAAACCTTATGTCCCCCCGACCTGTTCGGTGGGCATGACCCGAAACATCGGTGTAAGCATCGTTCTCGGATCATATTTTCCCGCTTTCACGGGAATGACAAAATTGGCGGCTATGGATGCCGCTGCATTCATTCGAAAGGACAAAGTATGTCTGCAATTACAGCTTCAGCCGTCAAGGAACTGCGTGAGCTTTCCGGCGCCGGCATGATGGACGCCAAAAAGGCGCTGGAAGAAACCAATGGCGATATCGAAGCCGCAGTAGATTTGCTGCGTGCCAAGGGCCTTGCAACTGCCGCCAAGAAATCGAGCCGCACGGCTGCAGAAGGTCTTGTTGGCGTTGCCGTTGAAGGTACCAAGGGTACGGCCATCGAAGTCAACAGCCAGACGGACTTCGTTGCGAAGAACGAACAGTTCCAAGAATTCGTTGCTGCGGTCAGCAATGTTGCATTGAGCCTGAGCGCAAATGACGCTGAAGCGGTTTTGGCTGCGCCCTATGGCGGCGGCGAAACCGTTCAGGATCGTTTGACCAACAACATTGCAACCATCGGTGAAAACCAGGTTATCCGCCGCGTTAAGTCGCTTTCGGTCAGCAATGGCCGCGTCGTGTCTTACGTGCACAACGCTGCTGCACCTGGCATGGGCGGTATCGGTGTTCTCGTGGCGCTCGAAAGCGAAGCAGACGCTGCAACGCTTGATGGCCTCGGCAAGCAATTGGCGATGCACATCGCTGCTGCATTCCCGCTTTCGCTCGATGAAACCGGTTTGGATGCCGAAACACTTGAGCGCGAGCGTGGCATTGCCCGTGAGAAGGCTTCGGAAAGCGGCAAGCCTGCAGATATCGTCGAAAAGATGGTTGAAGGCGCTGTTAAGAAGTTCGCCAAGGAAAATGCTTTGTTGAGCCAGCCATTTGTTATGGACGGCAAGACACCGATTTCCGACGTTGTTGCCGCAGCCGGTAAAGAAGCTGGCAAGCCAATCGTGTTGAAGGACTATGTCCGCTTCCAGCTTGGTGAAGGCATCGAAAAGGAAGTGTCTGACTTTGCAGCTGAAGTGGCTGCTGCGGTCGGCGGATAAATATTCTTGGCTTCCCCGTCACATAACGGGGATAAAGCCTTGGCGATGTGGCGCGCGGCTCCTATAGCTGGGCGCCATTATTGTATCGGGACGAGGGACATTATGAGCGCGCACGGCTATCGTCGTATATTGCTTAAGCTTTCGGGCGAAGTGCTGATGGGGGATCAGGCCTATGGCATTGACCCCGATACCGTCGCGCGCGTGGCCGAAGAAGTGAAGGCAGCCCAGGATACCGGGCTTCAACTCTGCCTCGTCATCGGTGGTGGTAACATCTTCCGCGGAATGGCCGGTGCTGCCAAGGGCATGGATCGCGCACAGGCGGACTATATGGGCATGCTGGCAACGGTCATGAATGCTTTGGCCATGCAGAATGCGCTCGAACAGCTTGGCGTTCCCACACGGGTCCAGTCGGCCATTGAGATGGACAAAGTGTGCGAGCCCGTCATTCGCCGCCGCGCCGAACGTCATCTTGAAAAAGGCCGGATCGTTATCTTCGCCGCCGGTGTTGGTGCGCCATTCTTCACGACCGATAGCGGCGCTGCGCTGCGCGCGGCTGAAATGCAGTGCGATGCCTTGTTCAAGGGCACTTCGGTCGATGGCGTATATGACGCCGATCCGAAGAAGGTTGCGACAGCAACCCGTTATGAAACATTGAGTTACGACCGGGTGTTGGCAGATAATCTGAAGGTTATGGACGCGAGCGCCGTGTCGCTTTGCCGTGACAACAACATTCCAATCGTGGTGTTCTCCATCCGCGAACAAGGCAATATTTTGAAAGTGCTGGACGGAAGCGGCACTTCTACTGTGGTAACAAGCGAAGGAAATTGAATCATGCCGCAATATGACAAGACTGATGTCGAGCGCCGCATGAAAGGCGCTGTTGATTCTTTTAAGAGCGACCTTTCCGGTTTGCGCACGGGCCGTGCGAATGTGACCTTGCTCGACCCCGTAGTGGTCGAAGTATATGGCTCGCACATGCCGTTGAGCCAAGTTGCAACGGTCAGCGCGCCTGAGCCGCGGTTGTTGTCGGTGCAGGTTTGGGACCGTTCAAACGTGACCCCCGTTGAAAAGGCTATCCGTTCGGCGGGCCTTGGCCTTAACCCGATTACCGATGGCCAGACATTGCGTCTGCCTATCCCCGATTTGACCGAAGAGCGCCGCAAAGAGCTGGCTAAGCTTGCTGGTCAATATGCGGAGAAGGCGAAAATCGCGATCCGCAACGTGCGGCGCGATGCCAATGACGGGCTGAAGACCGACGAGAATAAGAAGGAAATCAGCGAAGACGATCGCAAGCGGCTTGAGACTGAAGTTCAGAAGATGACCGACGAGATGATCAAGGCCGTTGATGACGCTGCTGCGCACAAGGAAAAGGAAATCCTTAGCCAGTGATATTGGCGCAAGTCCCTCTAAAGACATTGTGCCATTCCCGCGAAAGCGGGAATCCATGGCCAAAGTTGTCAGTGAACGCCGATGGCTTAAATCATGGACCCCCGGTCAAGTCGGGGGCGACAATGTTTTGCGGGGCGGCAGGTCAATCATAATGCTGACCAGCGGTTCCAAACCTGAGCGCATTGAGGCAGGCACTGGAAAAATGCCGCGGCATGTTGCCATCATTATGGATGGTAACGGGCGCTGGGCGAAAAAGCGCATGTTGCCGCGGGCGATGGGGCACAAAAGGGGCGTTGAGACTGTTCGCAAAATCGTGCGGGCAGCGGGCGAGCTGGGCTTGGAAGCGCTCAGCCTCTATGCTTTTTCCAGCGAAAACTGGAAGCGTCCCGAAGATGAAATCAACGACCTGATGGGGTTGATGCGCGAATTCATCAAATCGGATCTCGATGAATTCGCAGCCAATGATGTGCGTTTAAAGATAATAGGCAATTACAAAGCATTAGCGCCAGATATTGTGGACATGCTTGAAGAGTCGATTGCCCGAACGTCACAGAATACTCGTACAACGCTGGCCGTCGCGTTGAATTATGGCGCGCAGGACGAGCTTGCGCGCGCGGCCCGTTCCGCCGCTGCGCAGGGTGAGATTACGGTAGAATCTATCGAAGCCAATTTAGACACCGCAGGTCTGCCGCCGCTAGACCTGTTGATCCGGACGTCGGGCGAACAACGGTTATCGAATTTCATGCTATGGCAGGCGGCCTATGCCGAGTTCTGGTTTACAGACACGCTGTGGCCCGATTTCAGCAAGGATGAACTCGCACAAGCTTTGACCGAGTTTTCGACGCGTGAGCGACGTTATGGTGGCCGATGACCGATAAGGTTGTTCCGTTGACGAAGCCGCGTTCCGACTTAGGCGTGCGGACATTGTCGAGCGTTGCCATGATGACGGTTGCTATCGGCGCGATCTGGCTGGGCGGCTATGCGTTTATGGCGCTGATCGTTCTGGTCGGGTTGGGCGTATACTGGGAATTTGCAAAGCTGGCGGTTGCGTTTGCCCGCAATGTGCCCGCGCGTATCATCTGGCTTGTTGGCGGGCTTTTGTACGTTGGGCTCGCTTGCTTCACTTTATTGCTGTTTAGCGCGCCGTTTTTTGGAATGACGCCCACCATCATGCTCATCGCAGGCGTGATCGGAACCGATGTCGGCGCATATTTCGCCGGGCGGACATTCGGCGGACCAAAAATCGCTCCACGCATCAGCCCATCCAAAACATGGTTTGGTTTGCTGGGGGGAATGATTGGCGCTGGCTTGATGATGATCGCTATTCAGGCCGCGATTTACGCATTCAGGGGTGGCAACGCGGGCGATGGCGATGTTTACCTGACTTATGGTTGGCAGCGCCTTGCCTTGGCCGGCGCTGCGCTTGCAGTGGTTGCGCAAATCGGTGATTTTTTCGAAAGCTGGATGAAGCGACGGGCAGGGGTAAAGGATTCCGGAGGGCTTATTCCCGGGCATGGTGGCTTGTTTGATCGTACCGACGGCTTGATTGCCGTCGCATTTGTTGC
>DBOA01000225.1:4083-4256 GCA_002299195.1 Sphingomonadales bacterium UBA658 | reverse complement strand
AAGGGCATGGGCTCCAACTTCACCGTACGCAAAATGTCGTTCGGCGAAGGTGTTGAGCGCGTATTCCCACTTTACAGCCCAAATATCGACAGCATCGAAGTTGTCCGTAAGGGCGTCGTACGTCGTGCGAAGCTTTACTATCTGCGTGGCTTGACCGGTAAGAAGGCACGTAT
>DBOA01000225.1:0-3692 GCA_002299195.1 Sphingomonadales bacterium UBA658 | reverse complement strand
GGAGCCGCGTTGCGTTTCTAACCAAACACAAAAGGCCGGGCTCCCACAAAGAGCCCGGCCTTTTTTATTGTGTGTGCCCCGGCGCAGGCCGGGGTCCAGACTTCGGCATAGTCCTCCAGCGATAGCTGGACCCCAGCCTTCGCTGGGGAACACAAAAAGGAAGTTAACATGGGTTATCGTATCGTAGTTGCAGGCGCGACGGGCAATGTTGGCCGCGAGGTCGTCAATATTCTTGCCGAGCGCGCATTCCCTGCCGATGAAGTGGCTGTGCTCGCGTCATCGCGCAGCCAGGGCATCGAAATCGAATATGGCGATACCGATAAGATGCTCAAAATCCAGAACATCGAGAATTTCGACTGGTCGGGATGGGACATGGCGATTTTTGCCATTGGTTCAGAAGCAACCCAGAAATATGCGCCGATTGCGGCTGCTGCAGGCTGTGTCGTCATCGATAACAGCTCGTTGTTCCGTATGGACCCAGATGTCCCGTTGATCGTGCCTGAGGTCAACCCAGACGCGATCGACATCTATAAGCGCAAGAATATCATTGCGAACCCGAACTGCTCGACTGCGCAGTTGGTTGTCGCGCTGAAGCCGCTGCACGATTATGCCAAGATCACGCGCGTCGTTGTCTCGACTTACCAGTCCGTCTCTGGCGCGGGCAAAGAGGGCATGGATGAATTGTTCGAGCAGAGCCGCAACATCTTTGTTGGTGACAGCGCAGACGCGAAAAAATTCACCAAGCAGATCGCGTTCAACGTCATTCCGCATATCGATAGCTTCCTCGACGACGGCTATACCAAGGAAGAGTGGAAGATGATGGTCGAGGTCAAGAAAATCCTCGATCCCAAAATCAAGCTCAGCGCGACCTGCGTGCGCGTTCCTGTCTTTGTTGGCCACAGCGAAGCGGTGAATATCGAATATGAGCGCGAAATGTCTGCAGAAACCGCGCAGAATATCCTGCGTGAGGCGCCTGGCATCATGTTGATCGATAAGCGCGAAGATGGCGGCTACACAACGCCCGTCGAAGCCGCTGGTGACGATGCGACCTATGTAAGCCGCGTGCGCGAAGATCCGACGGTAGACAATGGTCTTGCGTTCTGGTGCGTCTCCGATAACTTGCGCAAGGGGGCAGCGCTGAATGCGGTGCAAATCGCCGAACTTCTTGGACGGCGGCATTTGAAAAAAGGATAAGTATATGGGGCTGCAAGCCGATGTTTTTTGGTCGTTTCGCAGCCCCTATAGCTATCTCGCCTCGCGGCGATACAGCGCGCTTGCCGAACAATATGACCTGACCATCAACTTGCGTCCGGTGTACCCATTGGCGATCCGCGAACCGGACTTTTTCGAACGCAGCCACCCGAACTGGTTGCGCTATACCTTTACCGATATGTTCCGCGTGGCGCAGTTTCACGACATTCCGTTCGGCCCGCCACGGCCCGACCCGATTGTGCAGGACGTGCGCACCCGCAAAATTGCCGAAGAGCAGCCCTATATTTTTCGCCTGACGCGCTTGGGACAGGCGGCGGCGCGACGCGGCAAAAGCCTCGCATTTTGTGATGAGGTATCACGCCTGATCTGGGGCGGCGCCGAAAACTGGCATGAAGGGGACCATCTGGCTGGCGCGGCGACGCGCGCAGGTTTAGACTTGGCTGAACTGGATGCTGAAGGCCTCAGCGATGCTGATGCGCTCGACGCCGAGGTTGCAGCCAACCAAGCCTCTCTCGAAGCATCGGGACATTGGGGTGTCCCTACCTTGGTTTTCGATGGCGAGCCCTTTTTTGGCCAAGATCGCATCGACATGGCCGTATGGCGGATGCAGCAAAAGGGACTGGCTGCGCGCTAAGCCTTATCGTCACTCGGCCATAGCGGGTTGCTGCCCGGGGGCGGCTGCACCCGGCTTCAAAAAGAAGATCATCGGGCTGATGACGATCAGCAATTTCATCATCAGTTGGAAATCATCGAGATAGGCAATCATTGCCGCCTGCCGGTTGATTTCAAGGTTCATCATGTGCAATGCAGCCTCTCCGATCCCGCCAAGGCGGTCGGCGGTCGCGGGGTCAATTGCGTTCATAGACGAAGACGTGACGTGCGATGCCAGGTCTTCATGGCTCGTCTGCATGTTGCGCGCCAACATGGTGGTCATGATGGAGATGCCAAAGCTGCCGCCGAGACTGCGGAAGAGATACAGCAGGCTGGAGCCATCTGTGCGCAGGCGCATCGGCAATGTCGAAAACGCGATGCCGTTCAGGGGAATGAAGACAAAGCCCATGCCAAAACCCTGAAACAAGCCAGTGTACACAATCAAGTGCCAGTCCATATTCAAGGACCAGCGTGTCATGATCCACATCGATGCAGCGGTCATTAAAAAGCCGGCAAAAACAATGATGCGCGGATCCACTTTGTTGCCCAGTTTCGCCGCGATGAACATTGCGAGCACGATGCCGACACCTCTGGGTGCCAATAATATGCCGGTATCATATACCGAATAGCCGTAGAGATTTTGCAGCATTGGGGGCAGCAACGCGAAAATACCGAACATCATCATGCCCACCAACAGCATCATATTTAGCGAGATAAAAAAGTTACGATCGGTGACCAAAAGCCGTTCAAACATCGGACGATTGGTTGTTAATTGATGCATCGCAAACATCCAGAGCGCGGCTACGACGACCAACAACTCAATGATAATTTCCCAGCTTTGCAGCCAATCTTCCTGTTGGCCGCGATCCAACAGCAACTGCAAGGTGGTCAAGCCTATGGCGAGCATTGCAAAACCGAAACGGTCTAGTTCGCGGCGATTTATGGGGCGCGAAGGCAGCAACCACCACAATAGGGCCAGCGTCGGAATGCCGATGGGCAGGTTAATGTAAAACACCCAGCGCCAGTTGTAATTCTCGGTCAGCCAGCCGCCAATCATCGGGCCTAATATTGGCGCAATCATGATGCCCATGCCCCATATGGACATCGCCCGCGGCGCCTCCGACGGCTTGTTAATATCCAGCATGATCGTTTGGGAAAGCGGCCCAATGAATGCCGCGCACACACCTTGGAAAATACGGAAAGCGACCATCTCTGTCAGGCTTGTCGCAATGCCGCACAGCATGGATGCGAGAATGAACCCGGCAACCGCGCCGAGAAACAGATTGCGTGAGCCGATCCTGTCGGCTAGCCAACCCGTGATGGGCATGGCCACCGCGCTGGCGACGATGTAGCTTGTTAACACCCACGTGATGGTGTCCATCGTCGCGCCAAGGCTTGTCTGCATGTGCGGGATGGCGACATTGGCAATCGTCGAATCCAGAATTTGGATAATCGTCGCGCCCATGACGGCAATCGTCAGCAGCGCCTTGTTCTTGACCGGATAAGCGGCTTGTTCGAGCGGATTACTTGTCGGTGTCGATGCGGACATGGGCCGACAATCCTGCAATCATTGCACGCTTCGGCTTGTCGGTAATCGATATCCGTACAGGGACGCGCTGCGTTACCTTGACCCAATTGCCATTCGCATTTTGCGCCGGAAGGACAGAAAATTCTGACCCTGTGCCAGCGCCAATGCTTGATACTTTGCCGCGCACTTTTAGGTCGGGATATGCATCAAATGTGATTTCGGCAGGTTGGCCAACGCGCATATGCGCAAGATCGGTTTCCTTGAAATTGGCTTCAATCCAGCTTTTGTTGCTGGCGACAAT
>DBOA01000190.1 GCA_002299195.1 Sphingomonadales bacterium UBA658 | reverse complement strand
ATCCAGTCAACGGCAAAGCCAAAATCGAACTTGTCCTCGGCCATCGTGGCCCAGCGATTGTCCATTTGCCAGCTTTGCGCTGCGCCGCCCGATATGGCTTCATAGACTTTTTCAACGTCCAGCTCCGCCGATTGCGCGAAACGCATTGCTTCGGACAGCGACTGGATAATGCCCGCAAACGCGATTTGGTTGCACATTTTGGTGATCTGTCCGGTGCCGGGGCCGCCAACATGGACAACGCGCTTGGCATAAGGCGCCATGATCGGCCGCGCGGCCTCAACCGCCGCTTCGCTGCCGCCGCACATGATCGACAGGGTTCCATTTTCGGCGCCCGCCTGTCCGCCGGTCACTGGTGCATCGACGACCAACAGGCCGCGTGACTTTGCCTCTACGCCAAGCTGACGGGCTATCCGTGCGGAGACGGTCGTATGGTCGATATACAGGCTACCCTTCGCCATCGCGGCAAATGCACCATCGCGGCCAAGCGTGACGCCCGCCAAGTCATCGTCGGTGCCAACGCAGCTGATGACAACCTCAGCATCCTTGGCGGCATCCGCCGGCGACAGCGCCAGCGTTCCGCCATAGGTCGCAACCCAGTTTTCGGCCTTGGCGCGCGAACGGTTGTACACCGTCAGCTCATGCCCTGCCTGTTTAAGATGCCGCGCCATTGGGCCGCCCATGACGCCCAGTCCGATAAAAGCTATTCTAGTCATAGCAGGGTCTTAATGTTTGTTTTCACTTAACGCCAGATACGTTAGGGCCGCTTTCTATGTCTGACCAACTGACCCTTGAACATGTCCGCGCCGCCCATGCCCGGATCCGTGACTCCATCGTGGCGACGCCAACGCTGCACAGCCAGACTTTGTCTAAGCTGACAGGGGCAAATATTTATCTGAAGTTCGAAAACCATCAGTTCACGGCGGCGTATAAGGAACGCGGCGCGCTGAACGCGATTTTGCTGCTTACCGAAGAACAGCGCAGCAAAGGCGTGATTGCGGCATCGGCCGGGAACCACGCGCAAGGTTTGAGCTATCATGGCACGCGTCTGGGCATTCCGGTGACCATTGTCATGCCCGTGCCGACCCCGACGGTGAAGGTCATGCAGACCGAAAGCGTTGGCGGCAAGGTTGTGCTGCATGGCGAGACTTTTGACGATGCGTACAAACATGCGCGCTTGCTTGAGGCGGAACAGGGCCTGACATTCGTCCATCCGTTTGATGATCCTGATGTCGCCGCAGGGCAGGGCACCGTTGCGCTGGAAATGCTGGAGAGCATTCCGTCGCTGGATATGCTTGTCGTGCCCATTGGCGGCGGCGGCTTGCTGTCGGGCATGGGCACTGCGGCGCGCGCACTGAAGCCGGACATCGGCCTTATCGGTGTGCAGGCGGAGTTATATCCGTCGATGTACGCGCTGCTCAACAACATGCAAATGCCATGCGAAGGCGACACGCTGGCCGAAGGCATTGCGGTTAAAATCCCCGGATCGTTCACCAGCGAAGTCATTCGCGGCCTTGTCGACGAAATCGTCTTGGTCAGCGAGGCGGATCTTGAAACCGCTGTCAGCTTGCTGCTGCAGATTGAAAAAACTGTGGTCGAAGGCGCTGGTGCCGCGGGTCTTGCCGCCGTCATGGCCCATCCGGAGAAATTCAAGGGCAAGAATGTCGGGATCGTATTGTGTGGCGGTAATATCGACACGCGCCTGCTGGCGAACGTCCTGTTGCGTGACCTTGCGCGGTCCGGACGCCTTGCGCGCTTGCGCCTGACGCTTCAGGACCGCCCCGGCGCGTTGTTCAAAGTCATGCGTTTGTTCAACGAGCACAACGTCAACATCATCGAAATTTATCACCAGCGTATTTTTACCACGCTGCCTGCCAAGGGCCTGATTACTGACATCGAATGCGAAGCGCGCGATGCGGAACAATTGCAGGGTCTTGTCGATGGTCTGGACGCCGCAGGTTACAAGGTCGAGCGGGTCGAGCTCAACAAATAGTCCGGAACGACAGAATCATGGTTAATTCGCTTTTCAGCGGCTGGCGACCTGTGCATAAAAGGTAAAGAACGTCTTAACAGCCCCAGCACAAGAGCGGAGAGAATATGAGCGCACTAGTCCGTTTTCCCCGGTTTTTTGTGACCACCCCGGGGCCTTGTCCATATTTGCCCGGCAAGACCGAGCGCAAGGTTTTTACCGAGCTGAACGGCAACCACGCGGACGAACTGAACGAAGCGCTGGGCCGCATCGGGTTTCGCCGCAGCCAGAATGTGGCGTACCGGCCAAGCTGCCTCGATTGTAAGGCCTGTGTGTCCGTTCGCGTCCGCACCGATGAATTCCAGCCCAACGCCACGCAGCGCAAAATATTGCGGCGCAACGCCGATCTGGTGGTCAGCGCATGCCGCCCATGGTCGACATCCGAACAATATGATCTGCTCCGCCGCTATCTGACGACCCGCCACCCAGAAGGCGGCATGGCGAATATGGATGATATGGATTATGCCGACATGGTCGAACAATCGCCGGTTCAAAGCCATGTGGTGGAATATCGCACACCCACAACTTTTGGTCGGCTGGGCGAATTGGTGGGTGCGTGCCTGACCGATCAGCAAAGCGACGGCGTGTCGATGATTTACAGCTTTTACAATCCCGACATCGAAGATCGCGGCGGCCTTGGCAACTTCATCATCATGGACCACATCCTCCGCGCAAAGGCGGCTGGACTGCCTTATGTGTATCTGGGCTATTGGGTAAATGGCGCCGCACGGATGCAGTATAAAACGCGCTATCGTCCGTTGGAACGCCTTGGCCCGGATGGTTGGGAATTGTTTGATCAGGACGCGGAAGGCTGAAAATAGTCACCGAAGGCTAGATATTGCCTCACTTGCTGCAGCGACGGTCCTTGCGACGTCGTCGGCACTCGTATTCCAGCCACAGACGCTGATCCGCATAACACGTTCGCCGTCCCAGCTGCCACCGCTCAGGAAAGCTTCGCCACTGGCATTGATCGCGGCGATCACCGCGTCGCTGATATTCGAACCGTCTTTTGCGTCGAACCGTATCAGGCCCTGATTCATCGTCGGACGCGCGATGCCCGTGGCGCCTTGTAAGCCCACGATCCCGTCATAGATGGCGGCGGCATGGTCGCAACATCGTTCGATCATCTCCGCTAGGCCGTCACGGCCGAGTTCCATCAAAGCGGCCAGCGCTGGCAAAGCCCTTGCGCGACGCGACCATTCCGGTGTGAAGTCCATAGGGTCGCGCACTTCGCCGCCACTGGTCAGATAGGCCGCCGTCATGCGCATCGCCGCACTGTGCGCGATTGGATGGCGCGTAATTGCCATGCCGCAGTCATAGGGTGTGTTCAGCCATTTATGCCCATCGGTGGCCCAGCTATCCGCCATCTCGACCCCGGCAACGAGCGGCGCCAGCCGCGGGCTGGCATTGGCCCAAAGGCCGAAGGCACCGTCGACATGAACCCAAGCCCCTGCGGCTTGTGCAATGGGGCATAAAGTTGCGAAATCATCGCAAGCACCAATGTTGAGATCACCCGCATTGAGAACCACGATCGTCGGTGCGTCTGGCGCTTCTGCGAGCGCCGCACGCAGTACCTCTGGCGACACCATACCTGGCTTGTCTCCACCCAAGGGCACGATACAATCGCTGCCCAGCCCGAGCAGGCGCAACGCCCGCGTAACCGACGAATGGTGATGGCTGTTCGCCAGCACGCGGATAACAGGCGCGCCCGGAAGCCCCTTCGCCTCAACATCCCACCCCTTTTGCGCGAGTACGGCATGACGTGCTGCAGCCAGCGCCGTCGTATGTGCCATCTGGCATCCTGTGACAAAGGCGTAGCTGGCATCGGCGGGCAAACGGAGCGCGTCTAGCAGAAATTGGCCCGCCACCTCCTCAAGAACAGCACCGGCGGGACTGGTCGATGCAAGCACTGCATTTTGGTCCCACGCAGAACACATGATGTCCGTCGCAAGCGCGGCCGGCAGCGCGCCGCCTTTCACCCATGCAAAGAAGCGCCCACCGGCATTGCCTGTTAACCCTGGGTCCGCAGCGGCTGCAATTGCGCGAACCACATCATTCGCTGGAATTCCGCGCGCGGGGAACTGTGCTGGCAGAGGTAACCGCATGTCGTCGGGCGTTCCGCGTGACGCCACTGGTCGGACGTCGAGTGATGCCAAATAGCGGCGGGCTTCAGCAAAGGCGATGTCGAGTGTGTCCACGGCGGTCTCGTAAAATATCCTTCAGGTCGCGTCTATGTCGTTATCCATTGAGGTTTGA
>DBOA01000129.1 GCA_002299195.1 Sphingomonadales bacterium UBA658 | reverse complement strand
TACGCCATCGAACTGGCGTTGCTGATGGGCGCGCTGTGGTTTGCCAATGACGGGTCGTGGGCGGTCGCGCTGACATATGGGGTATATACGGGCATTAACGCGGTCGCGACATGGCTGCTGCTGTCGGGTCGCGCATGATGGGCGTTTGCGCTTTCGGCTAATCTAATTATACGGCCCCTGTGCCACCATTAGCCCCCAGTTCAGATGCCAAGCCCGATTTCGCCGTGATGCGGCGGTTCTTGCCATATTTGTGGCCAAAGGGTGAGGCCGGCCTGCGCGCGCGCATTATATTTGCGCTGTTGCTGGTGGTGGTGTCCAAGCTTATTCAGTTGAGCATGGCTTGGGTCTATGGCCAGGCCATCGACCGCATGGTTCCCGGCATGGAAGACAGCGTCGCGATCGCGATTGCGCTTGTGGCCGCTTATGCGGGTGCGCGTTTTGGCGGCGTCTTGTTCGACAATCTGCGCAACGTTGTCTTTGAACGCGTCGGGCAAGAGGCCACCCGCCGCTTGGCCGAAAATGTCTTCAGCCATTTGCATAACCTATCGATGCGTTTTCATATGAACCGCCGAACAGGTGCGGTGACCAAGGTTATCGAACGCGGCACCAAAAGCATCGATATCATGCTCTATTTCCTGCTGTTCAACATCGCACCGACCTTGCTTGAGCTCGTTCTGGTCTCCGCATATTTCAAGATTGAATTTGGCTGGGGCATGGTTGCGGCGACGCTGATCATGGTGGTCAGCTACATCGCCTACACCACCGTCATCACCAACTGGCGCAATAAATTGCGCGAGGAAATGAACGAGCTGGATACGCAGACCGTCGCAAAGTCGGTCGACAGTCTGCTCAATTATGAAACGGTCAAATATTTCAACGCCGAAAAGCGGGAAACGCGGCGCTATGCTGAGGTCGTTCATCATTATGCGAACGCCGCCGTCAAATCGGAAAACTCGCTGGCCGCGCTGAACATCGGGCAGTCGCTGATCACCAATTTGATGATGGCGGGTGCCATGGGCTATGTTGTGTGGGGCTGGTCGCGCGGGCAGTTTACGACCGGCGACGTTGTCACCGTCAACACCCTGTTGGCGCAGTTGTTCCGGCCGCTGGATATGCTCGGGATGGTGTATCGCACCATTCGCCAGGGCCTCACGGATATGGCCGCGATGTTCGACCTGATCGATACACCCGCCGAAATCACCGATAAGCCGGGGGCGCCCGCATTGGCCGTGTCGGGCGGCGCGGTGGCGTTTGAAGATGTGCGCTTTGCCTATGACCCCGACCGGCAAATCCTGAATGGCGTCAGCTTCAAAATTGAACCGGGGCATACGCTTGCGGTTGTAGGGCCGTCGGGCGCGGGGAAATCGACCATCGCGCGGCTTCTGTACCGATTTTATGACATCACCGGCGGCCGCATTACCATCGATGGGCAGGATCTGCGCGATGTGACGCAATCAAGCCTGCGCAGCGTCATCGGCATTGTGCCGCAGGACACCGTGCTGTTCAACGACAGCATCGGCTATAATATTGGTTATGGGCGTGAGGGATCGAGTCAGGACGAAATCGAAGAGGCCGCACGCGGCGCATCGATCCACGGCTTTATCGAGTCATTGCCGGAGCAATATGCCGCCAAGGTCGGCGAACGCGGGTTGAAACTGTCCGGCGGCGAAAAGCAGCGCGTGGCCATCGCGCGGACCTTGCTGAAAAATCCGCCGATCCTGATCCTTGATGAAGCGACCAGCGCGCTGGATAGCCGCACCGAGTCCGAAATTCAGGCGACGCTTGAACGCATTTCGGAACGCCGCACGACAATCATCATCGCCCACCGGCTGTCGACCATCGTCGATGCTGACCAGATCATGGTTTTGGATGCCGGACGCGTTGCCGAACAAGGGACGCATAACGAACTGCTACGCAAAGGCGGGCTTTATGCCGAAATGTGGGCACGGCAGCAAAACGAAGCTGAAGAAGAAGCCATCCCACCGGCATAGTCGTGCGCTATCCACAAGCGACTTGGCTTGAAGACAACTGCACTCTGTCACTGACACTTCAGTCACGCTAGGGCGTGGCATGGCCTCCGTCGCTTCGTCCCCCACCCCATCTGATGTGTTGCACCGCATTTTCGGCTTTCCCGAATTTCGCGGACAGCAGGAACAGGTGGTGTCGCGGGTGCTTGCCGGTCAACGCACTTTGGCCATCATGCCAACGGGTGCAGGCAAGTCATTATGTTACCAATTGCCCGCAGTCATCATGAATGGCACGTGCATTGTCATTTCGCCGCTCATCGCACTGATGCATGACCAAATGCGCGCGGCTGACGCCGTTGGCATTCGCGCGGCAACATTGACATCAGCCGACGACAACCGCGCAGAAACGATCAGCCGTTTTCGTGCTGGCGAACTCGACCTGTTATATGTCGCGCCGGAACGGGCATCGGGCCAAGAATTTCGCACCCTGTTGCGTGAGACCAAAATCGCGCTGTTTGCCATTGATGAAGCGCATTGCGTTTCAGAATGGGGGCATGATTTCCGCCCGGACTATCGGCTGCTGCGTCCCTTGCTCGACGACTTTGCTGAAGTGCCGCGCCTTGCGCTGACCGCAACCGCAGACACCCACACGCGCGATGATATTGCCGAGCAACTAGGCATTCCACACGATGGCGTCATGGTGGCAGGTTTTGACCGGCCCAACATTCGCTATGCCGCCGAGGCCGCGCCGGCCAGCGGCATTGCTGCATTGGTAAAAAGCCTGCCGGGCGCGGGCATCGTCTATGCGCAGACCCGTGACCGCACCGAAAAAATTGCGGCCCAAATCGCAGAGACCGGCCGCAATGCGCTGTACTATCACGCCGGTATGGAGCCGCAGACACGCGCGCGGGCGCAGGCAGAGTTTGTGTCTTCTGAAGACATGGTGATGGTGGCGACGGTGGCATTTGGCATGGGTATCGACAAGCCCGATGTGCGCTTTGTCGTGCATGCTGGCCTGCCGAAATCGATTGAATCCTATTATCAGGAAAGCGGCCGCGCCGGACGCGACGGTGACCCGGCGGTTGCGCATATGCTGTGGTCCGCCGGCGACTTCACCCGCGCCCGCATGCGCCTGAGCGAGCTTGCCCCCGAACGGCGTGAGGCGGAATTGGCGCGCGTTGCCGCGTTGTCATATCTTGTGGAAACGGCGGGATGCAGGCGTGCGGTGCTGCTCCGTCACTTTGGGGAAAGCCCACCTGAATCATGCGGCAATTGCGACAATTGCCTGAATGCCCCCGATGTTCATGACGCCACCGAACTGTCACGCAAGCTCTTGTCCGCCGCCTATCGCACGGGGCAGATGTTCGGCATGGGCCATTTGGAAAAGGTCCTTACGGGCAGCAAAGATGACCGCATCACCCAATTGGGGCATGACCAGCTTTCGGTGTTCGGAATTGTTAGCAAGGCAGAGGCAGCGATGCTGAAGCCCTTGTCTCGCGCCTTGCAGGCACGCGGGGCAATGGTGGCAAACGAACATGGCGGTTTGAAATTGGCGGGCGATGCCCGCGCCATCATGCGCGGCGATCAAAATATCCAGATTGCGATCGTAAAGCCGGACAACAAACGCCGCGCTGGTCGACCGGACAATCCCGTTGGGAACCCGTTGTTCGAGGCGCTGCGTGCCAAGCGCCGTGCGCTGGCCGAAGCTGTGGGCGTGCCGCCTTATGTTATTTTTCACGACGCAACTTTGCGCGAAATGGCATTGACCAAGCCAACTAACATCCACGCCTTAGGCCGAATTAGCGGCGTCGGCGCACGCAAGCTGGAGGCCTATGGCGAAGATTTCCTATCGGTCATCGCGCAGTTTTAGCGGGGCGTTTCGGGCCAATGCGCGGTCCATTCTTGTTATCTATTGCAGATTAAAATAAGGCGAAGGGCAGATGACCGCTTTGTGCGGCAAATAACAGGATTTGCTGATGTTCCGTAAATTGACCGACACGTTTTTCGCCGCACCGCAAATCAGCCTTTCCGACGTGGCGGATGCGAAAGCCGCGGGCATTTCGTTGATCATCAACAATCGCCCAGAAGACGAATCCGCCGACCAAACATCAGGCGCCGAAATCGCCGCGGCGGCGCAAGCTGCCGGTATCGCTTATGTCGCCATTCCTGTTACACATGCGGGCTTTGCCGAATGGCAGGTCACGGCGATGGCCGATGCCATTGAAAATGCAGACGGCAAGATATTGGCCTATTGCCGGTCGGGGACCCGTTCGACTTTGTTATGGGCGTTGGCCCGCGCGTCGAAGGGCGACCATCCCGCCGTCCTTTCGGAACAGGCGGCTGACGCAGGCTATGATCTGTCGTCCGTTGCGGCGATGATGGATATGTTGCGCGGACGGGCTTCTTGATGGCAGAATTGCTGCAACTTGCCGGGTCGATTGCATCGATTTTGTTTATCGCATGGCTCGCACGGTTTTGGCGCTTGGGCGGTGACGTCCGCATCCACAGCGAAGCGCAGGCGCGTGACATTGCCGAAGAGACGCTATGTGGGTTCAATCCGGTCGACATCGCAATCGACAAAGCGGGTATCGCAGCATTGCTGCGTGACGATCAGGGCCGGCACATGCTCATCCGTCGGCACGGTGTGCAATGGGCAGGACGTTTGCTCGACAGGCATAGCGAATCCCGTTTGGACCAGAATTTTCTCACCATCGGAACAGGCGAGAAGACATTTGGAACCATTACGCTCAATTTGGGTGAACACGCACCGTCATGGGCATCTGGCCTTCGGCATTTGAACAACGGTCCGCATAGAACGGGAAATACGCATGCCTGAACTTTTCAGCCCAGTGGATTATGCCATTCCGGCGTTCATCATGCTCATCATCGCAGAAATGCTGTGGGCACGCAGCCGCGCGCCAGAGAAATATGAACCGCGCGACACCTTGACGTCACTCGCGCTCGGCACCGGCAGCACGGTTGCAGGCGCGCTCACCGGCGCGTTGGTTTTCAGTCTGGCGATGTGGATGTACGAGAACCGGTTGTTCGACATTGGCTGGGTGTGGTGGGCGTGGCCCTTATGCTTTGTTTTGGACGATCTGGC
>DBOA01000101.1 GCA_002299195.1 Sphingomonadales bacterium UBA658 | reverse complement strand
GGCTATGGCCCCGAAGATCAGCGTAATCCGCAAACCGGCCAAGTCGCAATCCCCGGCGGTAGCGAGCTAACCTTTGATGTCGAACTGTTAGAGTTCAAATCACGCGCAGAAATCGAAGCCATGCAAAAGCAAATGCAGGAAATGCAACAGCAGCAAGGTGGACAGGCCAGCGGCGCACCGCAGGGCCTACCACCCGAAATCCAGGCACAAATTGATGCACAGATGCGGGCCCAACAGGGGCAATAATGCCGCCCCGAAGGCACCCAATATCCTCGGATGCTATCGGGAATTACCTAATATAGACCGCGATTACGCGTGAACTGAAATCCTTGAAAGGCAGTTGTCAGCTTGGCAGCCAGCCCTTAGGAAGTCGCGTGCAAGCGGTTATGACCGGAAAGTTCCAACGTTGAGCATCACCAATATCGTCGCAATCGCCCTTTTATCGGGGACCCCGCAGCTTCCGCCTGTGGTAGAGCCAGTTATTGCGTTGGAAACTGCTGGCGCCCCCACATCAGCGCCCGAGCAGGGTACCCAAGCCACTGTGCCGCCATCCACAGACGGAGCAGAGGTTCCGTCGCAATCTTCGGATACACAAACGCCCGTCGGACTCGTTACACCGGTTGCTGCCGAAAAGGCCATAATCGTTGTTACCGCAAATCAGGGACCCCCGAAAGGCGACCCGATTGCGGTCGTGAACGAAGTCTCGTTCGGCGCGGTACAGACGGTCGATAAAGCCATTATCGCACCGGTCGCGTACGGCTATCGAGATGGATTACCTGCCCCGATCCGCGACGGCATGCATAATGTTTTAAACAACTTGGACGAACCCGTCGTTTTTCTGAATTTTCTGCTGCAGCTCAAGATCGGCAAAGCCGCCGAAACCGTTGGTCGATTTGCCATCAACTCAACCATTGGGGTTGCCGGGCTTTTTGATTTCGCTAAAAAGCATCCAATCAACCTGCCCCGCCGTCCAAATGGCCTCGCAGACACATTGGGATATTATGGCGTCGGTCCGGGGCCCTATTTATTTTTACCTGTATTCGGATCCACGACGGTTCGTGATCTGCTCGGACGCGTCGTTGATCTTTCGCTTTTACCAGCAACCGTGGGTAAGCCGTTTACCAATCCCATTGTCTCGGGAACCAAAGGCGTGCTTTCCTCAATTGACGATCGTGTCGAGAATGATGTGATTCTGACGCGGGTGCAGGAAAGCGGGAACCCGTACGCGGCGATGCGCGAATATTATCTCATGAAACGCCAGGCAGAGATTGATGTTCTGAAAGGCAAAAGATCCGACGCGAGCATAGACCTCAACGAACTAGAGTTTCTAGATTCGCTACCAGCGCCGACCAAACAGCCGCCCGCCCCAAAACCCCAATAATAAGCGCCGCGGCATCGCCACTCTAGAGCGTCGCGAAAAACACGATCGTTGCCACTGCCATAACCCCCGTCGCGATCCAGCCGGTAATGGTCGCGCGGCGTCCCAATGTCAGCCGTCCCATCGCGCGCGGGTTGCGCACGATGAGCATCATCATGACCATCAACGGCGCGGCAAGCACACCATTGACGACAGCGGCCCAATACAACGCACGCGCGGGGTCAATGCCGACATATTGCAACGACACGCCAAGCAAGGTTGTTACGGCTATCGTTCCGTAAAACAGCCGCGCCTTGGTTGGCTTGGCATCAAGGCTTCCCGCCATGCCAAACATTTCCGTAACGGCATAAGCGGCTGACCCTGCAAGCACGGGCACCGCAAGCAAGCCGGTCCCGATGATACCCAGCGCGAATAACGCAAAGGCGAAATTTCCCGCAATCGGCCGCAATGCTTCGGCCGCTTGCGCCGACGTTTCGATATCACGGATGCCATTGGCATGCAGCGTCGCCGCCGTTGCAAATACAATGGCCAGCGACACGATTGAGCTGAACGCCATGCCGGTCAGCGAATCGATCCGTATGCGTTTTAATTCAGGTCCGGCGTCCTTGGGCGTGATGCACAACGGCTTTACCTTATGCCGCTTCTGCTCCTCAATCTCTTGTCCCGCCTGCCAGAAAAACAAATAGGGGCTGATGGTGGTCCCCAGTATCGCGACGACGGCAGTGGCGTACGCGCCGGTCCATTCAATGCGTGGAACAACCAGCGAGGTCAGCGCCTCTCCCCAAGGCACCTGCGCCACAATGACGACAGCAACATACGCGAAGAGCGATAGCGTCGCCCATTTGAGCACTGCGGAATAGCACTCATAGGATAGCGCCACTTCAACGATGATACAGAAGAGCCCGAACAATAACGTATAATACCCGATTAGCCCACCGATAAGCAGCCCCACAGCAGCCCCCATCGCGGCCAAATCGGCTCCCAGATTAACGATATTGGCAATCAGCAGCAGCCCGACCATGAGCACCAGCAATGGCCGGGGGTAATGTCGGCGCATATTACGCGCGATACCTGCCCCGGTAACCCGCCCGATTTCAGCCGCGACTTCTTGAATGGCGACCATCAACGGGAAGCTGAACAAAAACGTCCAGCTCAACCCATAGCCAAATTGCGCGCCAACTTGGCTGTGCGTGCCGATTCCCGAAGGATCGTCATCCGCAGCGCCAGTTAACAGGCCGGGACCGAGGCGCGAGAGGAAGCTTGTGCTCGGTTTTTTATCGGTTCGCATTGCTGACGATAACAGGCCCACATGAGGTCAATGTCAACAACACTATAGGATGCGGAAAGTTGGAGGCGGCTGAAAAGCTAGCCCGCGCTTTCCAACAATCCCTCGTCCTTGATCCGCTTTTGCCAATACGCAGGGGCTAGTTGATGGACATTGTTGCCATCGCTGTCGACCGCGACGGTGACAGGGAAATCCTGCACTTCAAATTCGTAGATTGCTTCCATGCCCAGATCTTCGAAACCGACGACCTTGCTGCCCTTGATCGCGCGCGCCACGAGATACGCGGCGCCGCCAACGGCCATGAGATATGCGCTCTTATGCTTGGCGATGGCTTGTGTTGCCGCCGGACCACGCTCCGCCTTACCGACGCATGCCAGCAAGCCCTGCTCAAGCATCATGTCCATGAACTTGTCCATGCGCGTAGCGGTAGTCGGGCCGGCGGGACCAACAATCTCCTCGCCCACCGGATCGACAGGGCCGACATAATAAATCATCCGCCCTTTAAAGCTGACGGGCAGCTCTTCGCCTTTCGCCAGCATGTCGGCGATGCGCTTGTGCGCGGCATCTCGTCCGGTCAGCATCTTGCCGTTTAACAACAAACGGTCGCCCTGTTTCCAGCTGGCAACGGTTTCCGGCGTCAGCGCGTCCAAATCGACGCGGATAGCGGCTGTATCAGGTTTCCAGTCTACCTTCGGCCATTCGTCTAGCTTGGGCGCCTCCAGATAGGCAGGGCCCGACCCGTTCAGCGTGAAATGCGCATGACGCGTCGCCGCGCAATTGGGAATCATCGCAACCGGCTTGCCCGCAGCATGACATGGAGCATCCATGATTTTCACATCAAGGATCGTCGAAAGCCCGCCAAGCCCCTGCGCGCCGATGCCCAACGCATTGACCTTGTCAAAAATCTCAATGCGCATCGCCTCAATATCATTTTGTGGACCGCGTGTTTTTAGCGGCCCCATATCAATAGGCTCCATCAACGCTTGCTTGGCTAGCAAGACGCAATGTTCCGCGGTCCCGCCTATGCCAATGCCCAACATCCCGGGCGGGCACCAGCCAGCACCCATTTGCGGCAACATTTCAACGACCCAGTCGACGATATTGTCTGACGGGTTCATCATCTTGAACTTCGACTTATTCTCGCTGCCGCCACCCTTTGCCGCAACATCCACCGAAACTTTTGAACCGGCGACCATTTCGACATGCAGGACACACGGCGTGTTATCTTTGGTGTTACGCCGCGTGAAAGCAGGGTCGGCCAATACCGAGGCCCGCAGCTTGTTGTCAGGGTGCAGATATGCGCGACGCACGCCTTCGTCGATCACCTCCTGAAGCGACGCAGACGTGTCCTCCAGCCGGCAATCCATTCCCCATTTGACGAAGACATTGACGATGCCCGTGTCCTGACAAATGGGTCGATGGCCCTCTGCGCACATCCGGCTGTTGGTGAGAATCTGGGCGATTGCATCCTTTGCCGCAGGTGACTGTTCGGCAGTATATGCATCACCCAATGCCCGGATATAATCCATCGGGTGAAAATAGCTGATATATTGCAGCGCGTCGGCGACGCTATCGATCAAATCGGAATTGCGGATGATGACGGTCATATAAGGCCCCGGACTGGATAGAACCCCCACGCCATTAACGTCCCGGGGGACCGATACAAGCATCATTCTGACCGGCTGCATCAATATTAGCGAACGACCGATGCGCCGGTCACATTTGTCCCGTCTGGATGATGCGGTTACCCGGTTTTTATCTAAAATATGTGGTTCGAAGGATTGGGTTCAGTTCGACGCCAGAAATATTGTTAATTCGTCATTTTCCATCTTGCGCCCTCTACAACACTTAGAACGTCCACGCGTCGCTACCTTTTGTCCGCAGACATGTGCGACGAATGGAATCAGAATAGCGACGAATTGAAAGGTTAATTTACAATTTACCCCCTTGCGTCAGAAAATGAATAAGGCACTATAGGTAGCGGTTGGCCATAGGGGGCATTACCACAATTTGTGCTTTGAGCTGCGGATGCGATTCTGCCATCGGGGAATGTTTTTTCCGTCGATAAGCTGGGGACAAGTGAAAATATACCCCCTGACGTGGTCAAAAAATGCTAACAGGGAGTTTCGCGCCCTGAGTCGAACAATATGGGAACACGCGTTCCCGACAGATATTTGAACTGGTCGCTGGCCGCCGGGAAACCGGCATCCAGTTTCGGGTCGCCGCAATGAATGGAGCAACGGGTTAAATGGATTTCAGGGATACAGGCCAAGGGGCCGACGATATGACCGCAATGATGACTGATATGCTTGAAAAAGTTGCTACCGAAGCTGTGAAGGTGGAAGCCGAGGCCAAGCCGGCTGACGACAAGAAAGCCGTGTCGAGCAAATCCGTTGACGAGCGCCG
>DBOA01000073.1 GCA_002299195.1 Sphingomonadales bacterium UBA658 | reverse complement strand
CATTTGATCTGTTCGACGTTGCCGAGGCGTTCAAAACAACACCTTATATGGCGGATTTGCAGCCGGGTGGGCAGTTTGTGGCGCGCGATATGTATGACGCGGGCGGTGTGTACATGCTCATGAAGTCGTTGCTGGCCGAAGGTCTTCTGTACGGCGACTGCATGACCGTTACCGGCAAGACGCTTGGTGAGAATATCGAAGAAATCACGTGGAACCCGAACCAGAAGGTGATTTATCCAGCAACGGCACCAATAACGCCGACGGGTGGCGTCGTTGGCCTTCGCGGCACATTGGCTCCAGATGGCGCAATCGTGAAGGTCGCCGGTATGGACCGCCTGACCTTTACAGGTCCTGCACAGGTTTTTGACAGCGAAGAAGATTGCTTTGCTGCCGTTGAAGCACGCGAAATCCGCGAAGGTTCGGTCATTGTCATCCGTTATGAAGGGCCAAAGGGCGGTCCTGGCATGCGCGAAATGCTCTCGACGACAGCGGCTCTATATGGGCAGGGCATGGGCGAGAAGGTTGCGCTCATTACCGACGGACGCTTCTCTGGCGCGACACGCGGTTTTTGCATTGGCCATGTCGGCCCCGAAGCAGCCGAATGCGGACCAATCGCTCTGATTGAAGATGGCGACGAGATCATGATCGATGCCGAAACCGGCGTTATCGACCTCAACGTGCCTGCCGAAGTCCTTGAAGAACGGCGGAAACATTGGACGCCACGCGCCACCGATTATGGGTCAGGCGCAATATGGCGCTATGCTCAAAATGTTGGGCCTGCTTATAAAGGCGCAGTCACGCATCCCGGTGGCAGCGCCGAAACGCATGTCTTTGCAGATATCTAAATATGCGGCGGCAACTCTGCTGTTCGCCAGCCTAGCTGGCTACGGCGGAGATAGTGTGGCCCCGATCGAGCAAACTGCAGCGGAAGAAGGCGCAAGCAAAGACGCCGGTTGATTGCGCGCGCCTTCAAGGGCATGGGGCGCTATGAGTATGACAGAAGAGATTATCAGGGTCGCAGCGCGCGGCGACGGCGTAACTGCAAATGGACGCTATGTGGCGCACGCAGCCCCGGGCGACATCGTCGACCCCGCAGGCGGTTTGATCCACGGACCGCATCACGCAACGCCGCCGTGCCAGCACTTCCCATTATGCGGCGGATGCCAATTGCAGCATCTCGACGAAGACAGCCTGCGTTTGTTTGTAGCAGAGCGCGTCACGCATGCGCTGGCGACGCAGCAGGTAGACATCGGCGAGGTCATGCCCGTTCATTTGTCTCCACCCGCCACGCGCCGGCGCATTGCAGTGCGTTCGGCATGGGCAGGGAAACAGTTTCAACTGGGCTTCAGCACCGAAAAAAGTCACCGTATCATAGACTTAAGGCAATGTGACGTCGTGGTGCCGGAGCTATTCGCATTGCTGAAGCCGCTGCGCAGCCTGCTTGAGCCTCGGCTTAACCGTGCGCGTCAGGTTCAGATCAAATTGGCGATGGTCGATCAAGGCGTGGACGTGTTGATTGAAAACTGGATCGCCAACGATCTCGATACGCATGAGACTTTGTCGGAATTTGCGAAAACCTATGGCCTTGCCCGCTTGTCGCTGGATGAAGGCTACGGACCCGTTCCATTTTATGAGCCAGAGCCTGTTACAGTCACACTGGGCGGCGTTGCTGTGGGGTACCAGCCTTATGGTTTCCTGCAGGCGACCGTGGATGGTGAGGCGGCTTTGGTGCAGGCCGTAAATGACATTATAGGCGAAGATACGATCGTCGCGGATTTGTTTGCCGGTTCAGGGACATTTGCGCTGTCGATGGGCGCTGGGCGTAAGATTTACGCTGGCGAGGCTGATCTTCAGGCCAGTCTGGCGCTCAAGGCTGCTGCGGGTCGTTCAGGCCGCACTATATTTGCCGAGCATCGTGATCTGTTCCGCCGGCCGCTGTCGCCTGATGAACTGAACCGGTTCCAGACCGTCGTGCTTGATCCGCCGCGCGCTGGCGCAAAGGAGCAGGTTGCGAACCTTGCCGCTTCCACGGTTCCGTCGATTGCCTATGTCAGCTGCAATCCGGCGAGCTTTGCGCGGGATGCCAAAACATTGGTGGCCGCTGGATACAGGTTGCAGCGGATTTGGCCTGTTGGACAATTCCGCTGGTCAACCCATATCGAGCTGGTTGGGCATTTCAGCCGTTAGTGAAGAAGCACCGCCATTACGGCATGTGCGACGAGCATCATGAGTGCCAATGACGACAGTGCAAACAGTCCAAACCGAATGAGAACGCGGTTCGACAAAATTTGTACCAAGCTATGTGCGACACGAAGGCCGACATATACCCAAGCGATTGTTGCATTCAGATTGTCGCCCTGACCAATCATGGCTAGTGTCAAGCATACCGCATAAAACACCGTAGGCGCTTCGTGTAAGTGGTTGTAATTGTCTGCAACCCACGAGGCTTTTTCTTCGCCTTTGGCAGCCAGCGCATCGCGCAACGCGCCGGCGGAGGAACCAACAATCTTCGACCCGTCAATCCCTGCGCGGTTCATGGCGGGTATGCGCGTGGCATACATCCATATCCAGATAATCATGGTCCATGCCGCAAGCGCGACGACTGGTCCTAATATTGCACTATTCATATTAACTCTCCCCTTAAAACAAATTCATACCATCTTCAGATCGTCGCCAACAGCGCCTGGACTGCCAATATCGTTAGGCACAGGCTCGACAGCAGGAAAAACACGAAGCGTATTGCCACGGTGTTGACCGTTGCCTGCCAAATGCTGTGGATCACGCGCAACACAGTATAACCCCATGCCAGCGACACCGACAGTGATGTTGCCCCGCCGGATATCGCAAGGATCATGATCGTCGCATAAAAGATGGTCGGTTGTTCCATCAAATGCGTGTAATTGTGCGATTTCCAGGCAACCGATGGTGACACATGCGGGTCGATATCCTGACCACGTCCGCCCGGTGCGGCCTTGCTAAGGTCCATGCCGATCTTCGACATTGCAGGAAGGCGCGTTCCAGCCATCCAGAAAAGCATGATGATTGACCAGACGACCAACGCGGCGGCTGGTGCTAAAATCGACGTATCCATAATGAAAACCCTCCCAATTTTTATAATTGGAAGGGTGCTTCACGTAACATTG
>DBOA01000084.1 GCA_002299195.1 Sphingomonadales bacterium UBA658 | reverse complement strand
CAGAAGGACAAGATCGAATTGATCGCGTCGGAAAATATAACGTCGCGCGCCGTGCTCGAAGCCACAGGTTCGATCCTCACCAACAAATATGCCGAAGGCTATCCGGGCAAGCGTTATTATGGCGGCTGCGAATATGTCGATGAAATCGAAACCATCGCCATCGAACGCGCGAAGCAATTGTTCGGCTGTGAATTTGCAAATGTGCAGCCCAATAGCGGCAGCCAGATGAATCAGGCGGTGTTCCTCGCGCTTCTGCAGCCCGGCGACACTTTCATGGGCCTAGATCTCAACGCAGGCGGGCATTTGACCCATGGATCGCCGGTAAACATGTCCGGCAAATGGTTCAATCCAATCGGATATGGTGTCCGCCGCGATGACCACCGGATCGACATGGACGAAGTCGCGCGCATCGCCAGAGAAAACAAACCAAAGCTGATCATCTGCGGCGGCACCGCTTATTCGCGGGGCTGGGACTGGGCGCGATTCCGGGAAATTGCGGATGAAGTCGGCGCTTACCTTCTGGCCGATATGTCGCATATCTCTGGGCTGGTTGCAGGCGGCGCGCATAGCTCGCCTGTGCCGCACGCGCACGTCACGACAAGCACAACGCACAAATCGTTACGCGGACCGCGCTCGGGCATCATATTGACCAATGACGAGGTACTGGCCAAAAAATTCAACTCGGCAATTTTCCCGGGGCTGCAGGGTGGGCCATTGGTCCATGTGATCGCAGCAAAGGCTGTGTGCTTTGCCGATGCGATGAAGCCAGAATTCAAAAGCTACGCCGCCAATGTCGTCGAAAATGCGAAGGCACTTGCATCTTCATTGCAGGAACAAGGGCTCGATATCGTGTCCGGCGGCACCGACAACCACTCGATGCTGGTCGATCTGCGGCCCAAAGAAGCCAAGGGCAAGCATGCCGAACATGCGCTCGATCGCGCTTCGATTACGTGCAACAAAAACTCGATACCGTTCGATCCAGAAAAGCCGTTTGTCACGTCCGGCCTCCGCTTGGGCACCCCAGCTGGCACCACCCGTGGTTTTGGCCCGGCGGAATTCCGCCAGATCGGCAGGATGATCGCCGATGTCGTCGAAGGCCTTCGTCACAATGGCGAGGCTGGCGACGGCCAGATCGAAGCACGGATCAAGGACGAAGCCGAGGCACTTTGCGCACGCTTCCCAATCTACCCATCTTGAATTATATAGGTGACTTACCCATCTAATACACAGAAGGGAAATGACCATGGGATTTTGTAACGAGTGTAATGCTGAATATAGCGAAGGGATGAAGTTCTGCCCGCAATGTGGCGCCAAAACGCCTGAGCAGCTTGCGGCCGAAAGCTTCCCCAACCAAGCCAAGCATTATGTCGGCGAAGCCGCTGATGAATTGTGGGGCGCGACCAAGGATGCGTTCCACACGGGCAAGCATTTGGCGGATCAAGATACCGTAAAGAAAGTCGCTGGTGGTGCCGCCATCGGCGCCGCAGCCGCGGTCATTGCCCCAATCGGACTGGCAACTGGCGCATTGATTGGCGCAGGCATCGTTGCCTACCGTCACGTAAACAAGAAAAAGAATCAGGAAAAATAATTGCGCTGCCCATTTTGCGGAAACGACGATAGCCAGGTTAAGGACAGCCGTCCCACCGAAGACAATAGCGCTATCCGCAGACGGCGGCAGTGCGAAGGTTGCGGCGGTCGGTTTACGACTTTTGAGCGCATTCAGCTGCGCGAGCTATCGGTCATCAAGACCGACGGTAAGCGTGAGCCATTTGAGCGTGAAAAACTTGAACGCTCGCTTTCGGTCGCGTGCCGTAAGCGTCCCGTCGACCATGCCCAGATTGAAAAGCTCGCCTCCGCCATTCAGCGGCAGCTGGAAACCTTGGGTGAAAGCGAAATTGAATCCAAGCGCATCGGCGAGTTTGTCATGGATGGATTAAAGGCACTCGACAGCGTGGCCTATATTCGCTTTGCGTCGGTCTACAAAGACTTCAGCGAGGCGAAGGACTTTGAAGATTTCGCCGGGAGCGTGGTTGAAGCGGCGCAGAAATGAGTTCGCCGCCGATTATCATTCTTGTTCGTCCGCAATTGGGCGAAAACATCGGCAAAGCCGCCCGCGCCATGCTGAATTTTGGCCTGACGGAAATGCGCCTTGTCGCCCCGCGGGATGGATGGCCAAACCCCAATGCTGGCCCTGCCGCCTCTGGCGCGGACATCGTGCTCGCCAATGCACAGGTTTTTCCAACGCTTGCCGAAGCGACCGCGGACATCGCACATGTCTATGCAACGACCGTGCGCAAGCGTGGCGTCACCAAGCCGGTCATCACGCCGGAAGCAGCAGCCAAAGAGGTTGTCGGCAATAAAGGGCGAAGCGCAATCTTGTTCGGCGCGGAACGTTCCGGCCTTGAAAGCGATGAAGTCAATGTTGCGCGCGCCATCATCACTGTCCCTATCAACCCTGAGTTTGGATCGTTAAATCTCGCGCAGGCGGTCATTTTGTGCGCCTATGAATGGTCAAAAACCCAATCGCTTGCCAGCCCACCGAAAACGGATCTGGAACCGCCCGCGTCACAGTTTGAACTGGACGGCCTGATCGCGCAGCTCGATGCGATGCTGGAGCCGTTAAATTACTTCACACCGATCGACCGTGCGCCCGTCACACGGCGCACCTTGCGCAACTTGCTCACAAAGCCTGCATGGAACGCCTATGAAGTGCGAACTTTACGCGGGGTACTGACGACATTGAACAGAATGCGACCAACCGAAAAATAGAGACTATGTAACAGCGCCCCCGCTGTTTACACCCATGCGCAACAAGGAGCATTTCATGATTAGCACTTTAGTTTTTAGTCTTTTGTTGGCCGCATCGGGTACATCCGAAGCAGCGCCACGCGCCGCAGATGCAGCCGCGCAGGAAGCGCCAAAAGCAAAGCCAAAGAAGATCTGCAGAACAACCGGCCTCACCGGCAGCCGCATCGCAAAAAAGCAATGCAAGACTCAAGAGCAATGGGATCAGGCAGAATCTGCGTCTGAGCTTAGTGTCAAAGGCAAGGCCGGCACTACTATGCCGCCACAAATGGACACCGGCATTTAACGCTTAAGCGCGATTGGCATCCCATTTTTCGAGTTCGTAGGCGATGGAGGCTTCAACCAAAAGCTCCCATAAGTCGCCGACGACCTCTACAGGAATACCAGCTTTGCGTGCGGCGTCTTTCACATTTGCCAGCACCTGTTGCTTGCGCGCTTCATCGCGGACAGCATTGCGTTCGGTTTTGATGCGCGCCGCGGCATCCATATATCCAAAGCGTTGCGCCAGCAGATCGACCAGCCTCGCATCGACGGCGTCGACGCCTGCCCGCACGTCAACCATGTTGTCACAACTCTCGGGATTTTTTGGGCTATCAGTGCTGCTCATGGCAGCGCCTTTACGGTTGAGCGTGCCTAAAGTCGAGCCAGATGTTGACATATGGCCGATCTGCAGCCATAGGCGCCGCTTCGCAATCGACCCTGCATTCCGGTGAAGCAGGTGTCCGGCACATGCATAATGTGTCGCGCGGGACCGGAAACAACGTTGTTAGCAATTGGAGTCTTAAAATGACGAAGCGTACAAGCTCGAAGTATAAACTTGACCGCCGGATGGGTGAAAACATCTGGGGCCGTCCAAAATCACCTGTAAACAAGCGCGAATATGGCCCCGGCCAGCATGGTCAACGCCGTAAAGGCAAGCTTTCCGATTATGGTATTCAGCTGCGCGCCAAGCAGAAGCTTAAGGGCTATTATGGCGACGTAACTGAAAAGCAGTTCAAGCGTGCGTATCAGGAAGCCAGCAACATGAAGGGCGATACCTCGCAGAACCTTATCGGTCTGCTCGAGCGTCGTTTGGACATGGTTGTATACCGCGCCAAGTTCGCCCCAACCATTTTCGC
>DBOA01000060.1:5641-20200 GCA_002299195.1 Sphingomonadales bacterium UBA658 | reverse complement strand
AACATCATGCGCGCTCTGGCCGACCCGACCCGGCTTCGAATCGTATTTCTCGTGCTTCGGCTTGAACTGTCGGTGGGCGAGTTAGTGCAGATATTGGACCAAAGCCAGCCCCGCGTTTCCCGCCATATCCGCATATTGGATGAAGCTGGATTATTGGAGCGACGCAAAGAAGGAAGTTGGGTTTTCCTGCGACCGGGCGCTGTTTTGGAGGACGGACGCCTGACGTCGTTGCTGACAGAAGCCGATGTTACGCAGGCGAAAGCATTTCAAAAGGATCTGGCGCGGCTGGACGAGGTCCGCAACGCACGCACCAATATGGCCGCATCCTATTTTGCGGCGCATGCAGAAGAATGGGATTTCTTGAGATCGCTGCATGTTGCTGATTCAGAAGTTGAGGCGAAGATTGCGCAGATTTTGCATAGCGCGCCATTGGGCCGTGTATTGGACGTAGGTACAGGGACTGGGCGCATTGTTGAATTGTTCGCAGCGAGCGCAAGCCGCTTTGTCGCTTTGGACAATAGCCCTGAAATGTTGCGGCTTGCCCGCGCAAAGATAGCGAATTTCAGCGCCGATATCGCGAGCAAGGTTGAAATCAAACTAGGCGACTTTAACATGCTACCCGTGGGCGATGGTGAATTCGATACCGTCATTTTCCACCAAGTGCTGCATTACGCCCAAGACCCTGAGGCAGTCATTGCCGAAGCCATCCGGACCATTGCACAAGATGGGCGGCTCGTGATCGTCGACTTCGCCGCCCATGACCATGAAGAACTCCGTACGGTTCATGCCCATGCCCGGCTTGGCTTTACGGACGAATTTATGCGCAATGCGTTCTCGGCGCATGGCCTGCAGATGGTGCATCAGGCCGCACTTGAGTCCGGGGAACTCATTGTAAAAGTGTGGATGGGGCAAAAGCTGTCGTTCGCCACCCCGCGTCCAAAAAACAACTTAAGGATTATCGCATGATTCTCCCGTTCGACCAGATGCAGGAAGCCAGCCGGGCGCTGGCCGCGCCTCTTTTTGCCGGCCTTGCCGGTGATTGCGAAATCAGTTTTGAATTCTTCCCGCCCAAAACCGAAAAGATGGAAGATCAGCTTTGGGATTCGGTAGTAACGCTCGCGCCGCTTGCCCCGCGCTTTGTCTCGGTCACTTATGGGGCCGGCGGGACAACGCGCGAGCGGACGCATAACACCGTTGCCCGCATTGCGCGCGAAACCAATATTCCAGCGGCGGCGCATCTGACGTGCGTTGAAGCATCAAAGGGCGAAATTGCCGACGTCGCAAATGCCTATTGGGAGGCTGGTGTCCGGCACATCGTTGCACTGCGCGGAGATGCACCAGGCTCGGACGGTAAATTTGTCCCGCACCCCGACGGCTATGTCAGCGCCGCTGAATTGGTTGAAGGGCTGCGTAAGCTCCACCCATTCGAGATATCGGTCAGTGCCTATCCCGAAACCCATCCAGAAGCATTGTCCGCTGCAAGCGACATCGACTTTCTGAAGCGCAAGCTGGATTCGGGCGCGAGCCGGGCAATCACACAATTTTTCTTTGAACCTGAAACCTTCTTCCGTTTTCGCGACGCTGTGGCTGCCGCGGGTGTCGACGCCGAAATCGTGCCGGGTATCATGCCGGTTTCAAATTTTGCGGCAATCACACGCATGTCCGCCATGACCGGCACCGCAATTCCCGTGTGGATGGAGCATTTGTTTGAAGGGTTGGATGACCATCCACCTGCCCGGCAACTTATCGCGGCTACCATCGCAGCCGAAATGTGCCGCCGATTATATGCGGGCGGTGTGCGCGATTTCCATTTCTACACGCTCAACCGCGCCGAGCTATCTTATGCAATCTGCCATTTGCTCGGAAAGCGGCCTTCTGGCGCTGCGCAGGAGCAAGCGGCATGACCCCGCGTGAGGCATTTGTTGCAAGAGCGGCCAAGCAAATATTGGTCTTCGACGGCGGCTATGGAACCGCCATTCAGGGGTATAAGCTGTCGGAGGCGGACTATCGCGGGTCGTTGGAACTGACCCACGATCAAAAGGGCAATAACGACCTATTATCCATCACACGGCCTGACGTGGTTGGCGCCATCCACAGTGCTTATCTGAGCGCTGGCGCGGACATGATTGAAACCAATACCTTCAGCGCCACCAAGATCAGCATGGCTGATTATGGCTGTGAACATTTGGTCCAGCAATTGAACATCGATTCGGCAAGACTCGCGCGCGCCTGTTGTGACGCCGCAGAAGCCGAAGATGGCAAGCGCCGCTTTGTTGCGGGCTCAATCGGGCCGACGAACAAGACATTGTCATTGTCGCCAGACGTCAACGACCCCGGCTATCGCGAAATCGACTTTGATTATCTTAAAGGCGTCTATCGCGAACAATGCGACGCGCTCATCGAAGGCGGCGTGGATTTCCTGCTGATTGAAACGATTTTCGATACGTTAAACGCCAAATGCGCAGCCATGGCGGCGCAGGAAGCCGCATTGGCATCGGGTAGGGACGTGCCCTTGATGATATCGATGACAATCACCGATATGGCCGGTCGCAATCTGTCGGGGCATACGGTTGAGGCATTTTGGGCCGCGATCCGGCATGTCAAACCACTGACCATCGGGTTAAACTGTTCGTTCGGCGCTGACCTGTTGCGCCCGCATTTGGCCGCTTTGTCAAAGCAAGCCGATGCACTTGTCATGGCCTATCCCAATGCGGGCCTGCCCAATGACCTTGCCGAATATGACGAGCTACCCGAAACGACGGCGCAGCTGATTGGCCAATGGCTTGATGACGGGCTGGTCAACATCGTCGGCGGTTGTTGCGGTACGACGCCTGCGCATATTGCCGCGATAGCCAAGGCCGTTGAGGGCCGCGCCCCGCGCAGCATCCCGCAGCCACCCGTGGTCACGCGGCTCGCTGGCCTCGAACCCTTCATCATGGCCGCCTGAACTCCTTAAAGCTGAACATCAATATGACATCCTCCTCCTCCCGTTTCGTCAACATCGGTGAACGTACGAACGTCACCGGCAGTGCCAAGTTCAAGAAGCTCATTCTGTCCGGCGATTATGAAGCCGCTGTCGAAGTCGCGCGCGACCAGGTCGAAAATGGCGCGCAGATTATCGACATCAATATGGATGAAGGTCTGCTCGACGCGCATGAGGCGATGACCACGTTCATCAAACGGATCGCGGCCGAGCCAGACATTGCGCGCGTACCGTTGATGATCGACAGTTCCAAATGGAGCGTCATTGAGGCGGGGCTGAAATGCGTTTCGGGCAAGCCCATCGTGAATTCGATTTCGATGAAAGAAGGCGAAGAAGCCTTTTTGCATCACGCGCGGTTGTGCATGGCCTATGGCGCGGCTGTTGTCGTGATGGCGTTCGATGAAACTGGTCAGGCGGACACCAAAGAGCGCAAGGTCGAAATCTGCAAGCGTGCTTATGACTTGCTGGTTGGCATTGGGTTTCCGCCCGAAGACATCATTTTCGATCCCAATATTTTTGCGGTGGCAACGGGGATTGAAGAGCATAACAATTATGGCGTCGATTTTATCGAGGCGCTGAAAGAGCTACGCGTTCTGTGCCCGCATGCGCATTATTCGGGCGGCCTTTCCAACCTGTCCTTTTCCTTCCGCGGTAACGAGCCTGTCCGCCGCGCGATGCACTCGATATTCTTATATCATGCGATCCCTGCTGGCTTGGACATGGCAATCGTTAACGCAGGGCAGTTGGATATCTATGACGATATTGACCCGGAACTGCGGGTGGTGTGCGAAGATGTGATTCTCAACCGCGACCCCGATGCCACCGAGCGCCTCATCACCTTGGCCGAGAAATATCGCGGTACGGACGTAGCGCAGGAAAAGGCCGAGGCTGAATGGCGCGGCTGGGACGTTAAAAAGCGGCTTGAGCATGCCTTGGTCAAAGGCATTGATGCGCATATTGTCGATGACACCGAAGAAGCACGGCTGGCGATCAAGGCTGCGGGCGGCAGGCCGATCGAGGTTATCGAAGGCCCGTTGATGGACGGCATGAATGTCGTGGGCGACTTGTTCGGATCGGGCAAAATGTTTCTGCCGCAGGTCGTGAAATCGGCGCGCGTTATGAAAAAAGCCGTCGCGCATCTGTTCCCCTATATCGAGGCCGAAAAAGAAGTCGGCGCGAAGGGCAAGGGCAAGATCATCATGGCGACCGTCAAGGGCGACGTCCATGACATCGGCAAGAATATCGTTGGCGTTGTGCTGCAGTGTAATGGCTTTGAGATTGTCGATCTGGGCGTGATGGTCCCGTGGCAAGACATATTGAAAGCGGCGGTCGAACATGATGCCGACATGATCGGGTTGTCGGGTCTCATCACACCTTCGCTGGACGAGATGGTCACGGTCGCTGAAGAAATGCAGAAGGCGGGCATGACGATGCCGTTGATGATCGGCGGCGCGACCACGTCCAAAACGCATACGGCGTTGCGGATTGAGCCTGTCTATTCGGGCCCGGTCATTCATGTGCTCGATGCCTCGCGCGCTGTCGGTGTTGCGGGCACATTGGTCAGCGATACTATGGCTGAAAAGTTCGTCGCTGACACCCGCGCCGAATATAGCCACATCCGCGATGCCCGAGCGGGCAAGACCGCAAAGCCACTGGCTTCGCTCGACGAAGCCCGCGCCAATGGGTTCGAGATTGATGAGACGCTGAAACCAGCGCCGCCATTACAGCCTGGCGTGCATGTCTATGATGATTGGGACCTTGCCGATCTGCGCAATTATATCGATTGGACCCCGTTCTTCCGCGCATGGGAATTGCACGGCAATTACCCCGATATTTTGACCGACGAAGTCGTTGGCGAAAGTGCCACCCGCCTGTTTGCCGATGCCAATACGATGCTCGATAAAATCGTTAGCGAAAAATGGCTCCGCGCAAAGGGTGTTGCTGGCCTATGGCCATGCTCGCGCGATGGCGACGATGTTGTGGTCTATTGCGAAAACACCGAAACCCATATTCGCCTGCCGTTCCTGCGGCAGCAAATTGCCAAGCGCGAAGGCAGGGCGAACATGTGTCTGGCCGATTTCATCAGCCGCGATGGCGACTGGATTGGCGGCTTTGCCGTGACCACTGGCCATGGCATCGGCACGCATTTGGCGCAGTTCAAAGCCAATATTGATGATTATTCCGACATCATGTTGAAAGCGCTCGCCGACCGTCTGGCCGAAGCTTTTGCTGAGCGGATGCACGAGCATGTCCGCACAACATTATGGGGTTATGCGCCCGACGAGCAGTTCACCATCGAGGCGCTGAACCGTGAAGAATATAGAGGCATCCGGCCCGCCCCGGGCTACCCCGCATGTCCGGACCACAGCCTGAAGCCGATATTGTTCGACCTGCTGGATGCTACCCAGAAAACCGGCATTACCCTGACCGAAAGCTTTGCCATGTTGCCGACCGCCGCGGTCAGCGGATTTTATTTCGGGCACCCCCAAGCCGAATATTTCGGCGTTGCGCGGATTGGCGAAGATCAGGTTGCGGACTATGCCGCACGGCGCGAACTCGATTTGGATCGGGCGCGGCAGTATCTAAGGCCGAACCTCAACGAATGATCTGGGCTAGGGTAGATTTTAGGAACGAATGCCCATGAAGAAAACTGCGCTCTTCGTCCTGACCGCTCTCTGCGCGGTTGCGGCATTTGCGCGCAGCCCGGCCCCTTTCCGCAATGGCGAGACGGGGCGTGGCTATGCCAGCCTTCAAAAGGCCGTTGATGGAATTGGCAGTGGCGAGGGCACGATCATCATCGCGCCGGGCACCTATCGGCAATGTGCCATCCAAAAAGCGGGCGTCATCGCCTTTCGCGCCGCAGTCCCGGGCCAGACGATATTTGACGGCGCAACCTGTGAAGGCAAGGCGGCCTTAGTCCTACGCGGACGGGCGGCACGCATTGATGGCGTTGTCTTTCAAAATATGCGCGTGCCTGATGCCAATGGCCCAGGCATCCGGCTTGAAAAGGGCGACCTGACGGTGACGCGCGCGATCTTTCGCAACAGCCAACAGGGCATCTTAACCGCCGACGACAAAGCCGGTGAAATTCGTATCACGCAATCTACCTTTTCCGGCCTTGGCCGTTGCGACCGGGGGCTGTCCTGCGCGCATAGCGTCTACATTGGCGGCTATGGCAGCCTGACCGTCACCAACAGCCGTTTCGAACGTGGCAATGGCGGGCATTATATCAAAAGCAGCGCGCGGCAGGTGTCGATTACGGATAACGCATTTGACGATACGCGCGGGCGCAAAACCCAATACATGATTGATTTACCCAATGGCGCAACTGGCAAGATAGCGCGCAATATGTTTGTGCAAGGCGCAAGCAAGGAAAATGACAGCGCCTTTATCACCTTTGCAGTCGAAGGCCGGACGCAAAGCAGTGCTGGCCTGGCGATCAACGCCAACGAAGCGAGCATCGCGCACGGTGTGAATCGTCAAACCATATTTCTCGCAGATTGGTCGGGCGACCGACTGGCGTTAGGCGGCAACCGGTTGGGTCGTGGACTGAAACCGTTTCAGAGGCGATAGATCCGCGCCGGCTCACTTGGCTCTGCGGACGTAAATTGCCGATGCCCTGTCATACAATTGCCGAACTACCTGTGAATTAAGGAAGCGACCAGCGTAGGTTCATAAGGTAAAGATATATTTACCATGGCGCCGTCATGGCCCCCGCGGACCCCGGCTATAAGCGCTGGAAAACATATCCTGCGAACCAGCCAAGCAGCAATGATACAAGCACCGCCATGGCACCATAGAAAAAGGCAAAATCCTGCGCCATGATGGTCACCAGTTGCTCGAACCCGGTTTTGCGTATCCGCACTTGCACATTATCGTCCGCAACAATGACCCGGCCATTGCGGATCAATAATGTTTCGGCGGTATATGTCCCAACAGGGACGCTGGACGGAATATTGAGCCGTGCGCGGTACAATACCTGATCGGTGATTTCGACGGTGCCTGCCTCCTGCCGGAAAAGGCCGTTGCGGCGGTTCAGATCGACGAGGCCATCGACAAAGCGTTTTTGCTCGGCGGCATCCACTTCTCCGCTGGGCGACAATTGCAATCTTTCGAGGCCAAGTTCGTAGATAGCCGCGGTCTTGCTATCAATGATCTCGCGGAGCGGGCGGGATGAGGCGATCGCGTAATAAGCGGGAACGGACCGGAAGTCGGTGCTGTCGACGTTAATCCAGATGCCTGCAATATTCTGCTTTTCGCGCAGCGTCACCGCGCGCGTTGGCCCGCGCAGGACTACGGCGACGTCCACTTGACCCTCCGGCGCAACGCCGCGCGGGTAAATGATCGCGCCAAACAGCAGCATTTCAGCGCCTGTGAAACCCGATTGAATATTGATTTCGCGCTGCGACACATCGGGCACAAGCTTGGGCACACTCTGGGCGCTCGCTGCCATAGACGGCAAAAACAGGAGTAGGGCGAGCAAGCGCATCATAAGGCTTGCAACGTGTAGATTTCGTCTGGACGCCAGCCAAGACCAAGCGCCATCCGGATAGCGACAAGTAAGACAATCACTGCAAGGAAGAGGCGCAGATAATCTGGACTCATCCGCTGCGCTAGTCGTGCGCCAATTTGAGCGCCAATGACACTTCCAATCAGCAAGAATACCGCCAACACAATATCGACCGCCTTGGTGGTTAGGCTGTGCATCATGGTGGATGCCATGGTGACGAACAATATCTGAAACAGTGATGTTCCCACAACAACCTGCGCACCCATGCCAAGCAAATACAGCATCGCCGGAACCATTATGAAACCGCCGCCCACGCCCAGCAACATGGTCATAATGCCAGTGATGAAACCTAATATCAGCGGCGCGAGTGGCGAAATATACAGACCCGACCGGTAGAAACGCCAACGGATCGGCAAATTGGCGACCAATGGATGGTGCCGCCTTTTGGCTGCGGGCACCGGTTTGCCTGCACGTGACGCGCGGACGCTGGTTAGGCTTTCTTTAGCCATCAGTCCGCCAATGCCGCCCAGCATGACGACGTAAAGGATGTTGATGACGGTATCGATCTGGCCAAGCGCCTCCAATATTTCAAAGATCGCAGCACCCGCAGCTGTGCCAAAAATGCCGCCGAAAACCAATACAGCGCCCATCTGGAAATCTACACCACCACGTCTCATATGCGCAAAAACGCCCGATACACTTGCGCCCGTTACCTGCGTTGATGCTGATGCTGCTGCCACAGCTGGCGGGATGCCGTAGAAAATAAGCAATGGCGTAGTCAGGAAACCGCCGCCAACGCCAAACATACCTGATAGCACGCCAACGCCGCCACCCAGCAGGATGATGACCAGCGCATTGACCGACAAATTGGCTATAGGAAGATAAATATCCATGTTTGACCAATAGACCCTAACGGCATTTAGCGGCAGGATAAAGGCTGGCGCACAGAAACTCGTGCACAATATCACCGCTGACGTTTACGTGTGCATTTGGCGCAACATCAATACGCATGTCTTTGTCTTGTCCACCCCTCAAAAAAATCTCTGCGCCAAAGGCAAGCGGGTCTCTTTCCGATTTTGCGATTGGTCGGTGTGCTTACACGGTAAAATCGGCCCAGCTTTACCGCTTTGGCTTGAAACAAAGCCTGCCTGTTTATAGCCATACAACCCAAACCGCTAAGACGAAGGATTTGCTCAATGTTTTGTGCTGCGCTTGCTATCAATTATGCGGGCGGGCATATAGCTGGACGATGACTGAAACGCACCAAAAGCGACCCAACCAATCCGCATTGCGTGCGTTCCTTTCAGGCGAGGCAGCCGGCGGCATTTTTCTGATGGTGGCAGCGGCTTTGGCGCTGCTCGTCGCCAATTCGCCTTTTGCCGACAGCTATGCCCATTTCGTGCACGCGGTGATTGGGCCCGAACTAACGCCAAAACTTGGTCCGATGACCGTCCATCTCTGGATAAATGATGGACTGATGGCGATATTTTTCCTGTTGGTCGGGCTGGAAATTAAGCGCGAATTTGTCGACGGCCATCTTTCAACATGGAATGACAGGCGGCTTCCGATCATTGCGGCCGCGGCGGGTATGGTTGTTCCGGCGCTGATCTATCTGGGCGTCGCGGGTGGCGATCCCGATCTGCACCGCGGCTGGGCGATACCGGCCGCAACCGATATTGCATTTGCCATAGGCGTGCTGGCTTTATTGGGCAGCCGCGCCCCTGCGTCTTTGAAACTGTTTCTAACCACGGTTGCGATTGTCGATGATATGGGCGCGGTCGCCATCATTGCGTTGTTCTACACCTCGGAACTCAACATCATGGCCTTGGCCGCAGCAGGTGGCATCTGGCTGTCGATGATGGCTCTCAATCGTTTTCGGGTGCATGTGCTTTGGCCCTACCTCATCCTTGCCGCGTTGTTATGGTATGCGACATTGCTGTCTGGCGTTCATGCCACGATTGCCGGAGTCATGGCCGCATTTGCCATTCCGTTTCACCGGACAATCGCAGCGCCCGATGCCGAAGATTCGGCGCTACACCGGCTTGAACATGCGTTGGTGAAGCCCGTCGCATTTTTCATTGTGCCGATATTTGGCTTTGCCAACGCAGGCGTTTCGCTGGCGGGCACAAGCTTGGCGGCACTGGCTGCGCCGCTTCCGCTGGGCATTGCCATGGGGCTGTTCCTTGGCAAACAGATCGGCATTTTCGCAAGCGTCTGGCTTTCCGTGAAGTTCGAAATTGCCGTCCGTCCAAAGGACGCCAGCTGGGTGCACGTCTATGGCGTCGCGTTGCTGTGCGGGATAGGTTTCACCATGAGCCTGTTTATCGGCGGCCTTGCTTTTGTCGGGCCGGAACAATCCGACGCGGTCAAAATTGGCGTTTTGATGGGGTCGGTGGTTTCGGCAATTTCGGGCTATAGCATTTTGCGCTTTGCGGCGCGCCAAAAGCACATATCGGGAGATGTAATATGAAGCTTTTCTATCCCATTCTCACGGCCGCGTTGCTGGCTTTGGCCTGCAGCGCAGTTCCCGTTGCGGCACGTTCTGCGACGACGGCCCCGGCGCGTTCCTTAACCAGCATCTCGCAAGATTATGTCCGCCTCACGCTTGAGGCTGGAACGCATGAAGCCGAATATGTCGATGCATATTATGGTCCTGAATCGTTACAGGCAGCGGCGAAAGCCAGTCCGCGTTCGCTCGCCGAACTGATTGCACAAGCCCGCAAGCTGACGGCTGCTATTGATGCAAGCCTGCCGACTATAAAGGTTGATGCCGACCGCCGTCGGGCGTTGGCCTTGCGGGGCATGCTCGTGGCCGCAGACACAAGGCTGCAGATGCTTCAGGGCCGCAACTTCGCGTTTAATGAGGAAGCCAAAGGCCAATTTGCGACGGTCCCTGTGCTCATGACGCTCGAACATTATGACGCTATATTAAGCAGGCTTGAGACGCTCATTCCCGGTTCGGGCCCACTCGCAGCGCGGGTCGATGCGTTTAACGAGTGGTACACTATTCCCAAAGAGCGGCTGCAACCTGTCTTCGACGCCGCAATCGCCGAATGCAAACGCCGCACCGGGCAGCACATCACGCTCCCTGCTGGCGAAAGCTTTGACATGGAATTTGTGACGGGGAAAACCTGGTCCGGTTACAATTATTACAAGGGCAATTACAAAAGCCTGATCCAGATTAACACCGACCTTCAGATCCGTGTCAGCCGCGCGGTCGATTTGGGTTGTCATGAAGGCTATCCCGGCCACCATGTTTTGAACCTGATGGTCGAACAGCGGCTTGCGCGTGCAAAAGGGTGGAGCGAATATGAGGTCAACCCGCTCTACAGCCCGACCAGCGTCCTTTCCGAAGGCACCGCAAATTATGGCATAGATCTGGCCTTTCCAGCCGAGGAGCGCTTGGCGTTCGAACGCGATATTCTGTACCCGCTCGCTGGCCTCGATCCGAAGTCTGCCGATGCCTATTGGAAAATGCAGCAAATGACCGAGATGCTTTCCGGCGCGCGGCTGACCATCGCGAAAATGTATCTCGACGGGGAAATATCCCGCGCGCAGGCACTTGAGCTCACGCAAAAATATCTATTGCTGTCGCCCGCGCGCGCCGAACAATCGGTGGCGTTTACCGACCATTATCGCAGCTATGTTATCAACTATGGCTGGGGCAAAGACCTTGTCCGTGGCTATATCGAGCGCGGCAATCCCGACCAAGCCGAACGCTGGCGCCGGATGGAAAAGATACTCAGCGAGCCAACGCAGCCTGCCGATTTGCTTCCTTAGGCCAGATGATCGCGGAACCAGGCGATGAGTTCGTCTTCGGACAATTCACCCGCCGCGAGGGCCAAAACAAACGCGCAAGCTCTCGCAAAGTGCATATTGTCGGGCTATGCGGCGGCATAGTGTAAACTGGAATATACCGAACAATGCGCCTGTTTTTTGATCCCCGCCAGCTTGACCATGCGCCGGTTCAAGAGCTGCATAATGGCGCGTTCGTCCCTTATGCCGAAACGCCCGCGCGCGCGCAGGCGCTATGTGCTGGCGTGCCCGCTACGGAAAGCCCCACCGACCATGGGGAGGCACCGATATTGGCGGTGCATGATGCAGGTTACATCGCATATCTCAAGACTGCGCATGACCGTTGGCTTGCCGCCGGACGCTCAGGCGATGTGATGGGCTATATATGGCCAGTGGTGCGGCGGCGCGCGTTGGATCTAACGCGTATCGACGCCTTGGCCGGTCGCTACAGCATGGACAGCTCTACGCCATTGACTGCTGACAGCTGGACTTCGGCCTATTGGAGTACGCAGTCGGCATTATCGGCGCTTGACGCTGTGCTTGCTGGCGACCGCGTTGCCACCGCTTTGTGCCGTCCGCCGGGGCACCATGCAGGGGCCGATTATCTTGGCGGATATTGCTTCATCAATCAGGCGGCGGTTGCGGCGCAAGCCGCGCGCGACGCCGGTATCGCACGCGTCGCCATTCTCGACATTGACTATCATCATGGCAACGGCACGCAGGATATTTTCTGGGACCGGGGCGATGTCTTTTATGCTTCGGTGCATGCAGACCCGGCGACTGATTTCCCGTTTTATTGGGGGCATGCCGATGAAGTCGGCGAAGGTGCGGGGGCAGGGGCAACGCTGAATTTGCCATTGCCGCAAGGAACAATGCTCACCGCCTTTCGCGCGGCGCAAGCGACAGCCCTAGGCGCCATCGCCCGGTTCGACCCCGGCCTCCTGATTGTCAGCTTCGGCGCGGATACGTTTGAAGGTGACCCCATCGCCAATTTCGCACTGAAGACATCGGATTATGCCACGCTCGCCCAAGACATTGCCGCGACCGGATTGCCGACAGTTGTCCTGACCGAGGGCGGCTATGCGGTCGATAATTTGGGCGAAAATCTCGGCAGCTTTTTAAGCGGGTTTTGAATTCTTAGGGCAGCCTGAAATAGACATTGTTTTGGTAGTAAGACACCAATGGCTGACCCTGCGCATCAAGTGCGGGGGAAAAACGCGCACGCCGCCTTACGGATTTGCAGACAGCATCGTCAAAAAATTTGGGCCGTGTTGTTGCTTGAATATGGCATGCGGTTGGCATGCCATCAGGTCCAACGGTGAGCCGGAAATTTACGAGGGCAGGTTGGCCAGCAGCGAGCATGGCGATCGGATAGTCGGATGACACAATCCATTTGCCCGGCGGCTGAAGCGGCTTGGCCCGTTGGCTGAGCGTCTTGTGCCTTTCGACATCGACACCCCAACTGCTGAGAAGATTGTCAATGCAGGTATCGAGCGCCGCCAATGGTCCGCGCATGGAACCTGTCTCCAGCATCAACGGTTTTTGCATAGGCTTGCCAACGCGCAAGTAGCGAATTGCCTTTTGCCGGTCCTCACTAATCGGTTGAATAACAACCCTCTCTGCATTTTCCCGATCTTTCATCGCCAGTAATTCAGACCCGCTTGGCGGCGCAACGCGCGCGCTGCTGGAAAAAATCAAGGCTGGTTCCTTACCAAGATTTCCGGCGAGAAACGCAATTTTCTGTTCCTGCTCGCTCGGCCCGAACTGGATATTGGCTTCACCTTTTTGAACGGATGTTTGTATGCGTTTTCCGGCAATCGTCAGGCGGAAATATTCACTTGGGCTAAAGCGGTCCATAAACAACAAAACTGTTTGCTTGCCGTCCCCAAACTGCCGACCGAGGCGGCATCTTTCCTCAGCATAATTGACGTGCCATGATGAAGTCGGCTTTAAAATCAACGGCGCAGGCGCTGCAGCAATAGCTGGCGACGACATTGTGAGGGCGACAATGATAAGCGATGCGACCAGTGACTTTGCCATATCCAGCAGGTTACCCAATGGCATTAAAACCACAAGTAAAAAGGGCGGCCATTTCTGACCGCCCCGAAATTTTTACGCAATGTTACTAGAAGTTACAGCTTGCCGACCAATTCAGGCACAACCGTAAACAGGTCTCCAACGAGGCCGATGTCTGCAACTTGGAAGATCGGTGCGTCTTCATCTTTGTTGATGGCGACGATAACCTTGGAGTCCTTCATGCCCGCAAGATGCTGGATCGCGCCGGAGATGCCGACCGCGATATAGACTTCAGGGGCAACGATCTTGCCGGTCTGGCCGACCTGATAGTCATTGGGAACATAGCCCGCATCCACAGCAGCGCGGCTTGCGCCTACGCCTGCGCCAAGCTTGTCAGCGAGTGGCAAGATGACTTCGCTGAACGTCGCCGAGTCCTTGAGCGCGCGGCCGCCCGATACGATGATCTTAGCAGATGTCAGCTCAGGGCGTTCTTGCTTGGCGATTTCAGCCGAGATGAACTTCGACGTGCCCGCATCGCCGCTGCCCGAGACAGCTTCGATTGCAGCAGAACCGCCGGTTTCTTCAGCCTTGGCAAAGGCGGTACCGCGAACGGTGATAACCTTCTTGGCATCCGAAGATTGGACAGTCGCAATTGCGTTACCGGCATAGATGGGACGCGTGAATGTGTCCGCGCTCTCAACGCTGAGGATGTCAGAGATTTGCATGACATCAAGCAAGGCAGCAACGCGTGGCGCGATGTTCTTGCCGTTCGATGTGGCAGGCGCCAAAAACGCGTCATGCGTTGCCATCAATGATGCCACCAAAGGCGCAACATTTTCGGCCAGTTGCTGCGCATAAGCTGCGTCATCGGCAACATGCACTGTGGTCACGCCAGCGATCTTTGCAGCTTGCTCGGCAACTGCGCCACAGCCTGATCCCGCGACGAGGACATGCACTTCGCCAATCTGCGATGCAGCAGTGACGACCGCAAGCGTTGCATCCTTTAGCGATGCATTGTCATGTTCAGCATAAACGAGGGTCTTCATGCGGCCACTCCTATTTCCTTGAGCTTTGCAACCAGCGCATCGACGTCGGCAACCTTGATACCGGCGCTACGCACAGGCGGTTCAACAACCTTCAACGTCTTCAGGCGCGGGCTAACGTCCACACCATAATCGGCAGGTGTTTTCTGCGCGAGTGGCTTGGACTTTGCTTTCATGATGTTGGGCAGCGACGCATAACGTGGCTCGTTCAA
>DBOA01000060.1:0-5325 GCA_002299195.1 Sphingomonadales bacterium UBA658 | reverse complement strand
TCGTTCAAGCGCAGGTCGGTCGTGATGATAGCTGGCATCTTCAACGCTACGGTCTGCAAACCGCCATCGACTTCGCGCGCGACATGCACTTCATCACCGGACACGTTGACCGTGTTCGCAAAGGTGCCCTGCGGACGACCGGTCAAAGCAGCGAGCATTTGGCCAGTCTGGTTCGAGTCATCGTCAATGGCCTGCTTGCCAAGAATGACGAGGCCGGGCTGTTCTTCGTCCATGACCTTCGCAAGGATCTTGGCAACCGCGAGCGGCTCGACATCTTCAGCAACGACGAGGATCGCGCGGTCAGCACCCATGGCGAGCGCCGTACGCAGCGTTTCTTGCGCCTTGTCCGGTCCGATCGACACTGCGATGACTTCGGTCGCAACGCCCTTTTCACGCAAACGCAGCGCTTCTTCCACCGCGATTTCGTCAAACGGGTTCATGCTCATTTTGACATTCGCCAAATCAACACCCGAACCATCGGGCTTAACCCGCGGCTTAACATTATAATCGATGACCCGCTTAACGGGGACGATGATCTTCATCTGCTCATCCTTCCATACCGACTCAAATGGCGAGTGAATGCCCGCCTAAACTGGAGCGCCTATGCTTAACGTTGACGTGAACGTCAAGCTCCAAAGCGGCGACGCACACGATTCAGTGCATTGTCCGCGACCGCCGATAGTTGCATTTTGGCCTTAAACGCGTCGGGGTGAACGACATCAATAAATTCTGTTGTAACAGCGCGTTGTTGTTCCAAAATATCTATGAGGCCCAGATTATTTTTGTCCGCAAAAATGACCATATTCTGCCGATGCCACCATTGCACCGTCTCGTCGTGCCAAAATGCCGGACGAATAATGTCAAAAAGGCGATAACCGCGCTGCGCAAAATGTTCGACCCAATAGGACAGGGGCTGTTCGTTCACATGATGCGTGCCGCCTTGCCCTGGGGGTGCCGCCGAAAACAATATGGCGGGACTATGCTTGCACAGCAGCTCGACAAAACCGGATGCCCGATCGGCGTTCAAATGCTCAGCCACTTCAATGCAGGCAACGAGATCAAAGGTCCCGAGGTGGCCGTCAAAGCTGGCGAGATTGACCGACGTAAAATGCGCGTCGTCAATCAGCAACGCTGAACGTGCGTAGTCACCGTCAATGGCGCGCAAAGTCTGTACATCATTTTCGAGGAATGCCCGAGACCACGCACCCGAACCGCACCCGACGTCGAGAACCGACTTCGGGGCAATCAGATCCGTAACAAATGGCACGATCCGGCTAGCGGACCGTGCAGATGTCGAATTCTGACGCTGGAAAAAACCAGAGCGATAGACGTTAGGGGCAGCGTTATCAGCCATTTAGCTACGCTGCCTTGCGAACCTCCGCGACAATCTTCGCGGCTGCATCGCCAAGGTCGTTGGCCGATACGATAGGCAGGCCGCTATTGGCGAGGATGTCCTTGCCCTGCTGCACATTGGTGCCTTCGAGGCGGACAACGAGCGGCACCGACAGGTTCACTTCCTTTGCCGCAGCAACGATACCGTCCGCAATGATGTCGCATTTCATGATGCCGCCGAAGATATTGACCAAAATGCCCTTTACGGCTGGGTCCTTTAGAATGATCTTGAATGCAGCGGTCACCTTTTCCTTCGAAGCGCCGCCACCGACGTCCAGGAAGTTGGCGGGGAATTCGCCGTTCAGCTTGATGATGTCCATGGTTGCCATCGCAAGACCCGCGCCGTTGACCATGCAGCCGATGTTGCCGTCGAGCTTGATATAGGCAAGGTCATATTCGGATGCTTCGACTTCGGCAGGGTCTTCTTCCGTCAGGTCGCGCAGCTCGGCCAGATCCTTGTGGCGGAACATCGCATTGCCATCAAACGCTACCTTGGCATCCAGCACCAACAGCTCGTCGCCATTCTTGCCTTCGCACACAGCGAGCGGGTTGATTTCAATCTGTTCGGCATCGGTGCCCAAGAATGCGGCATAGAGACCCGCAACCACAGTCTGTGCTTGCTTGGCCAAATCACCCGTCAGGCCAAGCGCCTTTGCAACGCTGCGGCCATGGTGTGGCTGAAGTCCGGTTGCTGGATCGACAACGATGGTGTGAATCTTCTCGGGGCTGTCATGCGCCACGTCTTCGATGTTCATGCCGCCTTCGGTGGAAGCAACAATAGCAATCCGGCTGGTCGCGCGATCGACCAACAATGCGAGGTAGAATTCCTGCTTAATGTCGGCGCCATCGGTGATGTACAGACGGTTGACCTGCTTGCCTTCGGCTCCGGTCTGGATGGTGACCAGCGTGTTCCCCAGCATTTCTTTTGCATGCGATTCAACTTCGTCCAAGTTGAAGGCCAAGCGAACACCGCCCTTTGCATCGGGACCCAATTCCTTGAACTTGCCCTTGCCACGTCCACCCGCATGGATTTGCGACTTCACGACATAAAGCGGACCAGGCAATTGCTTCGCAGCCGCAACCGCTTCTTCAACGCTGAGCGCCGCGATACCAGCGGGGCAAGCCACACCAAATTTCGCAAGCAGTTCTTTGGCCTGATATTCATGGATATTCATGGGAGATTACATCCTCGACAATAAAGAGTTTCGCGGGTGCTTAAGCACAGACGGGCGCTGAATGGAAGGGCTTGCGCTGATGTTTTTTGGTTGATGCAAAGGCGCAGCGCGCGCGCAGCAAATCATATATTCTCTGCGCCCTCCGCGCCTCTGCGTGCAAAAATTAATCCAGCAAATTGAGGTCCAGCAATTCGCGGCGCAGCGTTTCTGCATCGGTAAAATGATGCGCAGCAAAGCCATTGGCGCGGGCGCTGACGACATTGTCGTGATTGTCATCGATGAATATCGCCTCGCCGGGCTTCAGCCCAAAGCGCCGCAGCGCCAGCGCATAGATATCGGGGTCTGGCTTGACCATTTTCTCGACGCCCGAGACGACAATATCTCTGAAATGGTCGAATATGGGTTGGGTCGGGCGGAACATCTCCCAAAACTCCGCGCCAAAATTGGTAATGGCGAAAAGCGGGACGGCGCGCGCGGCCAGTTCGTGCACGATTTCGAGTGAGCCCGTGACAGGGCCCGGAATCGTCTCGTTAAAACGTGTTCGGTACGCGTCGATCTCATTTGCATATTTTGGATATAGCGCGATCCGTTCCGCGGTCATCTCTGCCAATGGCCGGCCAGCATCATGCTGAAAATGCCATTCGGGCGTAACAACATGCGTGACGAAATATTCCAGCTCCGCCTTGTCGGCGATCAACTTTGCAAAAAGATGCCGCAAATCCCATTCGAACAGCACTTTGCCGACATCAAACACGACGGTGGTGATTTGTGTCATGGGAAACTTCTCACCTGAAGACGCAAAAAAACCGCCCGCGAATCAGATTCGGAGCGGTCTTTTGATAAAACCATCTGCCCGCGTTCTGCAGGCAGCGGCCAATTAACCCTGGCGCGCCTTAAAGCGTGGCTGGGTCTTGTTGATCACATAGGTCCGGCCACGACGACGAATCACGCGGTTGTCACGATGGCGGCCTTTGAGCGACTTGAGAGAATTAACGACTTTCATCGGATTTACCCGTCTTTTTGATGCATAAAGCTTGAATTGAAGGCGCGCTCCTATGGGTGGGGCGGCGGAAAGTCAAGCGCGTTCGGCGCAATTATGCGATTCAGCCCCGATACATCGCTTGCCATGATATATGATGTGCTAAAGGATAGGTCCATGATGAAAACTCCAAGCATATTGCCGCTCCTCGCGCTTTTACTGCTGTCGGCCTGTGTCGTTCCCACGGGCCCTGTTGAGGTCACGCGCTTTAACCGCGCGGCCGAAGGCGTGCCTTATGGCAATGGCAGTTTTGGGGTTGAGGTTGCCGGCGAATCGGCGGTGGACCGATCGCTATCGGCTTCGCCTTATGTTGCGGCGGTGACGCGCGAAATGCAGCGGGTCGGCTATCGCAATCCAACGGGCACAAGCGATGTTGTTGCCGAAATACGCTTTGGCGCGACGATGATACGCCCGGATCGCCGGTCACCGGTTTCCGTGGGCGTCGGCGGATCAACCGGCAGCTATGGGTCGGGCATTGGCTTGGGCGTTGGCATCAATCTCGGCGGCGGGTCGGCAGCGCAATTCCAGACCACATTGTCGGTGCGCATCATCCGGCGCAGTGACCAGCTGGTGATATGGGAAGGGACCGCGGTGCAATCTGCCAAAGCGGGCTCGCCTGCCGCGCAGCCCGCTATTGCGGCCTCTAAATTGGCCGAAGCCTTGTTTAAGGACTTCCCCGGCGTGTCTGGCGAGACTATTCGCGTTCCATAAACTTCATTGCGAGAGCGAACCAAAAATGCCGATCACCGATATCAATGCTGCATTCGACAGCGGTAACATCCTAGTGCACGCCATCGATGGCAACAGCGCCACCCTTGGCATTCGCAAGGATAAGGATTCGGAGTTTGCGCAATGGTTCCACTTCCGCGTTGCGTGCGCAGCGGGTGAAGAAATTGAACTGCGCATAACGGGCTTGGAAGGCAGCGCCTATCCCGGCGGCTGGCCAGATTATCGCGCCTGCGTTTCGGAAGACCGGGATTTTTGGGGCCGCGCCGATACGAGCTATGACAAAGCTGCGGACGGCGGCACCCTGACCATCCGCTACACGCCCGCCAGCGACATCGTCTGGTTCGCCTATTTCGCGCCCTTTAGCATGGAACGGCACCATGATCTGATTTCTGACGCCGCAACATGCGAAGGCGTCAACTACCGGTGCTTGGGCCACAGCCTGGAAGGACAGCCCATTGATTGCCTGTCGATGGGCGATGGCGAAACGCAAGTCTGGCTATATGCGCGCCAGCATCCGGGCGAAACACAGGCCGAATATTGGATGGAAGGTGCGCTGGATATGCTCACCGACCTGAGCGATCCGCACACGCGCGTGTTGTTGGAAAAATGCCGTTTGCATATCGTGCCCAATTGCAATCCCGACGGCAGCTGCCGCGGACATTTGCGTACCAATTTTGCGGGCGTAAACCTGAACCGCGAATGGGCCGATCCAAGTTTGGACCTTAGTCCAGAGGTTCTGGGCATCCGCAACGCCATGGATGAAACCGGCGTGCATTGGGCGATGGATGTTCATGGGGATGAAGCCATTCCCGCTGCATTCATGGCCGGGTTTGAAGGCATTCCGTCATGGACCGATGATCAAGGCGCGCGATACAACAACTTCATCAATCGCCTCGCCGCGCGCACACCCGATTTTCAGACCGAGCTGGGTTATACCAAAGCGGGGCCCGGCAAAGCCAACCTAACTATGTCGACAAACCAGCTCGCCGA
>DBOA01000122.1:5743-19863 GCA_002299195.1 Sphingomonadales bacterium UBA658 | reverse complement strand
GCCGACCATATGGTCGTCGCATCTGGCCGTTCATCGCGGCAGGTGGCGTCGATGGCGCAAAAGCTTGCTGAGCGGATCAAGAAAGCCGGACGTCATGCCCGCATCGAAGGTTTGCCATCGGCAGACTGGGTGTTGATTGATGCCGAAGATGTCATCGTGCATCTGTTCCGTCCCGAAGTCCGCAGCTTCTACAATCTGGAACGCATGTGGGCATTTGGCGACGCGCCCGAAGTTCCGGCCCAATAAGCCCGAACGTCCGCGCGGATGGCGATGCGCCTGCACATCATAGCGCGCGGTAAAATCGGCCGCTCTGCTGAAGCGGAGCTGGTCGACCGATATCTGAAACGGATCAGCTGGCCAACGCGGCACAGCGAAATGCCCGATAAGGGCGGCGATCTGCCCAGTTCGGACAGCCCCTGCAAAACCATCATCTTGGATGAAAAAGGCGAACAGCTTGGTTCGGTCGAACTTGCCCGCTTGCTGGAACGCTGGCGCGACGATGGCGTGCGCGAAGTGCGTTTCCTCATTGGCGCTGCCGATGGCTTTGATGACGAAGCCCGTGCTGGCGTGGACAAGCTAATCGCCTTTGGCAGAGCGACATGGCCGCATTTGATGGCCCGCGCGATGCTGGCTGAACAATTGTTCCGTGCAACATCGATCATTGCCAACCACCCCTATCATCGGGAAGGATAGGGGTATGCGGTTCTGGTCCGTCCTATTGCTCTTGATGCTCACGCCCTTTGCCATTGCGAGCAGCCTGATGGCGCAAAATGCGGGCAGCAACAGCGCGCAAGAAGACGCCCTGCGCGATGCACAGGACAAAGCGCTGCGTGCTGAACGGCGCAGCGAATTGTTGCGGCAGGAGGCAAGCAATGCCGAAAGCACCGCAGACCGGCTGGTCGCGCAAAGGGCCGTGCTGTCCGCTGAAATCGACGCAGCCGAAGCACAGATAGCAGCGGCGACCGCGCGTATTGCCATCATTAGCCGCCAACAAGAGCTTCAGCGCGCACAGCTTGGTGTTGAAAGCGAACCCGTGCTGCGCCTGAACGCCGCGCTTCAGCAAATGACGGGCCGCCCGGCGGTGCTGCTGATGATGCAGCCCGGCCAACGCGAAGATTATGTGCATGTGCGCGCGGTCATGGCGACCGTGCAGCCACAGATCATCCGCCGTACCAGCGACTTGCGCCAACAAATAGCGGTGCAAAGCGAATTGCGGGCGCAGGAATATCGCGCGCTGAAATCGCTGGGCGATGCGCGCAGCCGGTTGAAAAGCCGCCAGACAGATTTGGCCAGACTGCAAAACGCCGCCGGTGGCAAGGCCGGCGCACTGTCCGCCAACGCGGCCATCGCATTTGAACAAGCCATCGCGCAGGGTGAGCGGGCACGCGATATTGTCGGGCGCATGGATATACAGCGACTGAGCGCTGAAAAGGCGTCTGAACTCGCGGCATTAGACGGGCCGATGCTCCGCCCCGGGCGCGCGACCAAGGCTGCGGCGGTGGGGACTGCCTATATCCTGCCCGCGCGGGGCAAGCTGTTGTCGGGTTTCAATGAACTCAACGCCACCGGCTATCGGGAGCGCGGGGTCCGCATTGCGCTGGCCAATGATCTGCGCGTGGTCGCGCCAGCGGCAGGAACGGTTTCCTTTGCTGGCCGCTATCGCAGCTATGGGCGGATTGTCATTATCGAACATGGCAATGGCTGGAACAGCCTGATTACACATCTTGGCAGTACGCAGGTCAAAAAAGGGCAGTCGGTGAGCCAAGGCTTTGTTTTGGGCTCCGCCAAACCCGACGCGCCGGATATCGGCGTTGAACTGCGCAAAAATGGCCGTGTGATCGATATTGCCACGATATTAGGATGAACTATTGGCGTTCTTGTCGATGCCCGCATGGTGTTGGTGGTAATCATGCTTTCACCCTGGGTTAAGGCGAGGTATAGCATCGACGAAATGATGAAATGGATTGGTCTATGAAGAACCGTTTGCTGCCCGCGACTTGCGCCATTGTTTTGGCGCTGTCGGTCCCTGCGACTGTGCTGGTCGCGCAAAGCGTTCAGCAGCAACAAGCGCAAGCCGACCGTTTTAAAGAGCTTGAGGAATTCCTCGCGGTCTATCGCAAGGTTAAATTAAGCTATGTCGACAAGGTCGATGACAAGCAATTGATGGAAGGCGCCATTCAGGGAATGCTCGCCAGCCTCGATCCGCACAGTGCCTTCCTCGACAAATCCGACTTCAGCTCGCTGCAAACGCAGATTGATGGCGAATATGGCGGCCTTGGCCTGACGGTTACGCTTGAGGATGAAGCGGTGAAGGTCATTGCGCCCACCAAGGACACGCCCGCTGATAAGGCCGGTATCAAGTCGGGCGACTTTATTACGCATTTGGACGGCAAGCTGATCCTTGGCGGAACGCTCGATGAAGCTGTCGAAGCGATGCGCGGTGTGCCGGGCACATCGATCAAGCTCACCATATACCGCCCGGGCCGTGATGCGCCGTTCGACGTGACGGTAACGCGCGCGGTCATCGATTTGAAACCTGTGCGGTGGGAAGTGAAAAACCGCATTGGCGTCATTTCCATTACCGGCTTCTCCGAACAAACCGGCGCTGACGTTGTCGCTGCTGTCTCCGGCATAAAGAAATCGCTTGGCGGAAAACCGCTGGGTTACATCATCGACCTGCGGTCCAACCCTGGTGGCATATTGGACGAGGCCGTTTCCGTTTCCGATGCTTTCCTGTCGAGTGGCGAGATTGTTTCCGAACGCGGCCGTGACAAACGCGACATCCAACGCTGGTGGGCCGAACGCGCTGTTCCTGGCGATGTCACCGGCGGCGCGCCGATCATCGTTCTGGTTGACGCTGGCTCTGCATCGGCATCCGAAATTGTGGCTGGCGCATTGCAAGACCATCATCGCGGCTTGGTCATGGGTGAACGCAGTTTTGGCAAGGGATCGGTGCAGAGTGTCCTACCGTTGACGCGGGACACCGGCCTTCGCCTCACCGTTGCGCGCTACCATCTGCCCTCGGGTCGTTCGGTGCAAGAAGGCGGCATAAAGCCTGATGTCCGCGTACCGCAATTGACCGATCCCGATTATAAAAAGCGCGTGTCCGTGCGCGAATCCGATTTGCGTCGTCACTTGGTCAATGAATTGAAAGACAACAGCAAAGACCTTGAAGAAGACCGCATCGACGATCCGCGTTTTGCCATGACTGCGGAGCAGTTGAAGGCAAAGGGCATTGACGATTTCCAACTATATTACGCGATGGAAACCTTGCAGCGGCTTGGATCCAAAACGATGAAGCTTGCCGCAAAGCCCGTAAAGGGCAGGGCGCAGAATTGAGTATATGCCGCAGATGATGTCGAAATATGACAAGGCCCACTGGCTCGCATTCCTGTTACCGGCGGCGCTGCTCGCGGGGGCATATGGTTCGCAATATATTGGCGGGCTTTTCCCTTGCGAAATGTGCTGGTGGCAGCGTTATCCGCATTTCGCCGCGGTCGCGATTGCGGCCATTGCCTTTGGCGTTGGCAACCTTGCGTTTCGCAAAACATTGGTGGCGCTTGCGGCATTGGCCATTGCGACCAGTGGCGGCATCGCGGGCTTTCATGCTGGCGTCGAATATGGCTGGTGGGAAGGGCTGACCGCGTGCACCGCGACGATTTCGGGCAGCGGGGATGATTTGCTCAAGTCGATCATGAACGCACCCTTGGTCCGCTGCGACGTGGCACCATGGTCTTTGTTCGGCATTTCGCTTGCGGGCTATAATTTCCTCTTGTCGTTGGGCGGTGCAGTGGCCATCTTGGGTATGACATGGCGCAACAAGAAACCCTGAAAACCACACCGCAGCGTAAGGCGGCCATCGACCGGATGATTCGCGTGAATCAAGCGGGCGAATTTGGCGCGAAACGCATTTACGCAGGGCAGCTTGCGGTGATGGGTGACCGGACGCCAGCGGCGCGCAGCATTGCGCATATGGCCGAGCAAGAGGAACGGCATCTGAGTGCCTTTGACAAGATGATGGCCGAACGCGGCGTACGCCCAACCGCTTTATACCCCATTTGGAACGCCGCCGGTTTTGCGCTTGGTGCGGTGTCGGCCGCCATCAGCCCAGAGGCGGCGATGGCCTGCACCGTGGCGATCGAAACCGAAATTGACCGCCATTATAGCGAACAGCTTGAAGAAATTGGTGACAGCGATCCCGAATTGTCGGCGATGATTGCCGATTTTCAGGCGGACGAGCTGGAACATAAAGCCACCGCGCTGGCCGAAGGTGCAGAGCGCGCACTGGCCTATCCGGTCATGAGCGCGCTTGTCCGCTTGGGCTGCCGTACCGCGATTGCCGTGTCGAAACATATTTGAGCTTCATCGCGCATTCAGCCTGCGACGTTCAAGGCAGAGCATAGATTTTTGGAGAATATCCCGTGAACGCAATGGCCAATATTTCCGTCGCCGCTTTGGCTCTCATGCTGTCGGCGCAAGCCCCGGCACAAAATGCCCCCGCCACGCAACCGGGTGACGAGAAGATCAACCAGTTGATCATCTATGGCGACGACAAATGCCCCGAAGGCCAAGGCGCCGAAATCGTCGTCTGCGCGCGGATGGGGGAGGCGGACCGGTACCGCATTCCGTCATCCTTGCGCGGCGATCCCAATGACCCGCGCAATCAAGCGATGTCCGAACGGATCAAATCCTACGAATATGTGGGCGCCAGCGGCACGATGAGCTGCTCGGCATCGGGTGCTGGCGGCTTTACCGGATGTGGGCTGAAAGAAATTGACCGCGCCTATGCCGAAAAAGCGCAAGACCCCGGCATTGTCTTTGGCCGCCTGATCGCCGCCGAACGCGCCAAGCGCATGGCGGGCATCGATGCAGAGGCTGCCGAAGTCGAAGCACGCGTGACCGAATTTGAAAAGGGCCGCGCCGAACGCGAGGCGAAGTTGCAGGCCGAACTGGATGCCAAGGAAGCGGCATCTGCCAACGCAGATCCGCTCCCTGAGCCTAAATAAGCAGGCTTAGCCCTTCGCTTTTTCCGCGGCGACCCAATCTGTAATCTGCTGCTCCAACACGTCGAGCGGGACGGAGCCTTGACCCAATACCGCGTCATGGAACGCCGCAAGGTTGAATTTCGGTCCAAGCTCTTTGGTGGCCATGGTCCGCAATTCACGGATCTTCAGCTCGCCCAATTTATAGGCCAGCGCCTGACCGGGCCAGCTGATGTAGCGGTTGACCTCGGCCTCGATATTGGCGGCCGACAGCGCACTGTTGTCGGTCATGAAATCGATCGCCTGTTGCTTGCTCCAACCCTTGGCATGAATGCCGGTGTCGACGACCAAGCGGCATGCGCGCCACATTTCATAGGACAGGCGTCCCATGTCCTTTGCCGGGGTATCATATAGGCCCATTTCGATGCCCAACCGCTCGGAGTAGAGGCCCCAGCCTTCGGTAAAGGCGGTGAAGAATGCGCCATATTTGCGGAAGTCCGACAAGGGCAATTCTTGCTGCAAAGCGATTTGGTGGTGATGCCCGGGGACACCCTCATGCACCGACAAGGCGGGAATTTCCCAGAACGGGCGCTGGTTCAGTTTCGACGTGTTGACGAAATAGGTTCCGGAAATGCCGATTTCGGGGGAACCCTGGTTATAATAAGCCGTCGTGGTGCCTTCGGCCGTTTCCGCCGGAATTTCCTTTATGCCATAGGGCAAGCGGGGCAGGCGGCCGAACAGGCTGGGCATTTTGCCATCGATGATCTTGGTCACCCGCGCGACCTTTTCCATCAGCTCTTCGGGCGTTTTGGCGTAATATTGCGGGTCGGTCCGCAAATGTTGGATAAACGCCTCGCGGCTTGGATATCCCGCCTGTGACGCGACATCGACCATCTCGGCGCGAATGCGCGCCACTTCGTTCAGACCGATTTGGTGGATTTGCTCTGCGGTCAGGGACGTCGTTGTTTCTTCACGAACCCGGAAGGCGTAATATTTGGCACCGCCCGGTTGCGCCGACACGCCGGGTGCTGTGGCGCACGCTGGCTTGTAGCTGGCGGTATACCATGCGAGTTGTTTGTTCAGCGCGGGGTGAATGACCGTGCGGATCGTGGCTTCGGCCGCTTTGGCAAGGCTTGCAAAGTCCGCTTCGGAAACGCCCGCGGGCCGCTTTTTCGCATAAGGTTCGAAGAAGCGCGACTTGTTTACGTCGGTCGTAATCAGCCCGCTGATCGTTCCTTCAAAACCCTTTAGCGTGACGCAGGGCTGGGTGTATTTGCCCTTGATCGCGACATTGGCCACCGCGATATTTTCATCATTCACGCGCGCATATTGGGCGAGCCGCGCATTGTAGCTTTCAAAATCGGCCATGGTGCGAAACGGCAGATTTTGCGCCATGCCCGCCAGTTGCTGGTGCCAGCTGGAATAGGTCGTGAAATTGATCGCGCGTTGCCCGAAACTGTTGCCCTCGATTGTAGAGTTCAGCGCGCGCCGTAAAATGCCCGCCTCAACCTTTGATGCGGCATTCAGCGAATCCGAAGAGATGGCATTTAGCCGGGCGAGAAACTTTGCGGCATCGGCGGCGCGGCGGTCCTGTGCGGCCAAAGTGTAGTCGCCAAGTTCCGATGCATGTTCATTCACGCCCAATGCGCTCGCATAGACTGGCTGTTCCTTCAACGAAGCCGCCCAGACATCATTCACCAGCGTGACAAGGTCGCCATTGGCGTCGGCATGCGCCGGGACGGCAAGGGCCAAAATCGATCCAGCGAGTAATAATTTGCGCATAGGGCGTCTCCTCGAAATAACAATGTGCGGACTAAAGCAGGGGCGAACGCAATTGACCAGACCCTTCCGCAATTCCCCTGCGCCCTTGGCCAGTTGCTGTTTGGTCAGCGGTAATTGTCGACGATATCGAACATTGCGGTGATTTGGTCCCGCTCGCTTTGGCTGAGCTCGGGCCGCCAGATATCGAATATCAGCACCAGCCGGTCATAGGCGCTGTTGTTCCACGCCTCATGTTCGACACTGTCATCAAAGGCGATGACTTTGCCTTCCTGCCATTCAATCGTCGAGCCACCAACGCGAAAGCCGCAATCGGGCGGAACGACCAAAGGCAAATGGCAGATAAAGCGGCTGTTCAACATGCCGCTATGCGGCGGGATTTTCGCGCCGGGCCGCAAAAGCGATAGCATCACAGACGGCGCGCGCGGGCCAATGTGACATAGCGGCACATGGTCCATCACGGCGCGATAAATGTTCGGGCAACGCGCGATATGTTCGTCCACCGCTGCGCCATTTTGCCACAGATGCAGCGTGCTCCAGTCCGCATTTTCCAACAGGCCATGATGGTCCTGCTGCGGCCGGGCGTTGGCCGTTTTCATATAAGGCTGGAAACCGTCATGCTGCGCCAGTAAGGAAAGCGCCTCACGCTGCATGTCGGGGAACACAGCCTCCAGCTGTGCCACCCAGTCCCATGCTGCGGTGTCGGCAAATTCGACATGCGCCATATCGGGATAATAATGCGCCATCGGCTTTTGCGGAAATTGCCGATATTCCGCAGGTCGCGGCACATCGCCAAACATCATATCGAGCGATTGGCGAAACCGTGGATGCTGCTGTTCGCGGGTAAAGCCTGCTGCGCGCATTCCATCGATCAATGTTTGACGAAACAGATCCGCCAGCCATGTGACCGCGACGTGCGCGCGCGCAATTTCTGTCGCAACTGCGGGGTCGGACGATGGCCGCGCGGCGGCCGTGCGAATGGCGGCACTATAATAAGCATTGGCGGCCCGGCGGTCACCGGCCTCACGCCGTCGGTCGGCTTTGGCAATCAGTGCGATGATGTCAAAACGGTCCGCCGTCAGCCGCGCATCTGCCTCCGCCTCGGACGGGAAACCGGCTGGGGTTTTGGGTTCTGCGGACGACATTGCCAAGCATTACGCGATTGCAAGGCGCTTTGGCAATGTCAGGCGCCACCTATTCCGCAGCTTCCAGCACCTCATGGTCGGAAAGCGGCTGGCTCAAGCGGGTCAGCATTTCCTTCGGGCATATTTGCCAGAATTCACCGCGCCTGCGGTCCCAATCTTCCAGCAATGATTTCGACCATGCGCTATCTGTGGCTTGGGCATGCGCTGCGACCAGCGACTTCAGCTGGTCTTCCCAATAAGCGCTGTCGAGCCGTTGCCAGACAATGCTGTCCGGATTGGCCATCTTTGCAAAATCACCTTCGGTGTCGAGCACAAATGCCATGCCGCCGGTCATCCCTGCACCAAAGTTGCTTCCAACTTTGCCCAGGATGACGGCCATGCCGCCCGTCATATATTCCAGACCGTTTGAGCCGCATCCTTCGACCACGACATGCGCGCCGGAGTTGCGGACGGCAAAGCGTTCGCCGGCCTGCCCGGCCGCCAACAGCCGTCCGGACGTTGCGCCATAGAGCACAGTATTGCCGATGATGCTGTTCTGCTGACTGGTGAGCGGACTGCTGACCGTTGGCCGCACGATGATGGTGCCGCCCGAAAGCCCCTTGCCGACATAGTCATTGGCATCGCCAAACACTTCCAAAGTAATGCCCTGACACAGGAATGCGCCAAGCGATTGTCCCGCCGAACCACGCAAGCGCACATGGACATGCCCTTCGGAAAGGCCCTTCATCCCGTACAAACGCGTGATTTCGGAACTGAACCGCGTGCCAACCGCGCGGTGGGTGTTGCGGACATTATAGGTCAGCTGCATTTTCTCGCGCCGTTCGAACACCGGCTTTGCATCATGAATCATCTGCGCATCAAGGCTGTCGGGCACTTCATTGCGGAATGTCGGAATGCTGAAGCGGCGCGCGCTGTCGGGCGCATCGACCTTGGCAAGGATGGGGTTGAGATCGAGATCGTCCAAATGCTCCGCACCGCGGCTGACCTGACGCAGCAGCTCGGTACGGCCAATGACTTCGTCCAGGCTGCGATAGCCAAGCTTGGCTAGAATCTCGCGCACTTCCTCTGCAATGAAGGTCATCAGGTTGATGACCTTTTCCGGGGTGCCCGTGAATTTCTTGCGCAAGGCTTCGTCCTGAACACAGACCCCGACGGGGCAGGTGTTGGAATGACACTGGCGCACCATGATGCAGCCCATGGCGACAAGGCTAAGCGTTCCGATGCCAAATTCTTCCGCGCCCAAGATTGCGGCAATCACAATGTCGCGTCCAGTTTTCAGCCCGCCATCGGTGCGCAGCTTGATACGATGCCGGAGGCCGTTGAGCGTCAGCACCTGATTGGCTTCGGACAGCCCCATTTCCCATGGTGTCCCTGCATATTTGATGCTGGTTTGCGGGCTTGCGCCGGTTCCGCCCACATTGCCCGAGACGAGGATGACGTCGGCATGCGCTTTTGCCACACCAGCGGCGATGGTGCCGATGCCCGCTGCACTGACGAGCTTGACGCACACCCGCGCACGCGGGTTGATTTGCTTCAGGTCGTAGATCAGCTGGGCAAGGTCTTCGATCGAGTAAATGTCATGGTGCGGTGGCGGTGAAATCAGCGTCACGCCCGGCGTGGAATGCCGCAGACGCGCAATCATTTCGGTGACCTTGAAACCGGGCAACTGGCCACCTTCGCCGGGCTTTGCGCCCTGTGCGACCTTGATTTCAATTTCCTCGCACGCGCCAAGATATTCGGCGGTTACACCGAAACGGCCGCTGGCGATTTGTTTGATGACGCTGTTGGCATTGTCGCCATTTTCATAGGGCTTGAACCGCTTGCTGTCTTCGCCGCCTTCACCGGATACGGCCTTTGCACCAATCCGGTTCATGGCGATGGCCAATGTCTCATGCGCCTCGGGCGACAATGCGCCAAGCGACATGCCCGGCGTGACAAAGCGTTTGCGAATTTCGGTGATCGCTTCAACTTCATCAATCGCAACAGGTTCCTTCGCGAAGTTGAATTCCAACAAATCGCGCAAGTAAATCGGCGGCAGTTCCCGCACGCCTTGGGCAAATTGTGTGTAGGTTGAATAGCTGTCATTCGCGACAGAGCTTTGCAACAAATGCATCAGACCCGCCGAATAGGCATGCTCTTCGCCGCCATTGCGTTGCTTGTAAAAGCCGCCAACGGGCAAGCGTGCAACGGCGGTGTCAAACGCCTCTTCATGGCGATCACGTGCGTTTACATAGAGCGAATGATATCCCTCGCCCGAAATCTTGTTCGGCATTCCGGGGAAGAAGTCGTTGACCAAGGCACGCGACAGGCCAACGGCTTCGAAATTATAGCCGCCACGATAGCTGGAGATAACCGCGATGCCCATTTTGGACATGATCTTCAACAGCCCTTCATTGATGGCCTTGCGGTAATTCTCGACCGCTTGGGTCAGGGCCAAACCACCCAACAGCCCGCGCGCATGGCGGTCGCCAATTGCGGCTTCGGCCAGATATGCGTTTACCGTGGTTGCGCCAACGCCAATGAGCACCGCGAAATAATGCGTGTCGAGACATTCGGCGGAGCGGACGTTGATCGACGAATAGCTGCGTAAACCATTGCGCACCAAATGCGTGTGCACAGCGGCAGCGGCGAGGATCATGGCAATACCAACGCGGTCGGCGCTGATATTTTCGTCGGTCAGGAACAATTCGGATTTGCCCATGCGCACGGCGGCAACGGCTTCTTCGCGGATCCGCGTGATGGCGGCGCGAAGACCTTCTTGTCCTTCAGAAATATCATAGGTGCAGTCAATTTCTGCGCCCGCCGCGCCAAAGGCAGACTTTAACCGGCGCCAGTCATGCGACGTGAGCACAGGGCTGGCGAGGACAAGCACGTCGGCGTTCTGGCTCTTTTCTTCCAATATGTTGGCAAGGTTCGAGAAACGCGTTTTGAGGCTCATCACATGCCGCTCACGCAGGCTGTCGATGGGCGGGTTTGTCACTTGGCTGAAATTCTGGCGGAAGAATTGGCTGATCAGGCGGGGCTTATCGCTGATGACGGCGAGCGGCGTATCATCGCCCATCGATCCAATGGCTTCCTTGCCATCTTCGATCATCGGCGCGAGGATCATTTCGACATCCTCAAGCGTCATGCCGGCGGCGACCTGACGCTTGGTCAGTTCCGCGCGCGACCACGCCGGGGCATCATCCTGCCCTACGTCGGGCAAGTCGGTGATCGCACGGAAACCACGCACGAGCGCGCCATAGTCTTGCTCTGCCGATATGCGGTCTTTCAACTCCCCATCGCGGTACAATTTGCCTTCGTCGAGGTTGACCGCAATCATCTGGCCGGGGCCAAGGCGGCCCTTTTCCAATATCGTTGTTTCGGGAAGAACGACCATGCCGGTTTCGGAACCGATGACGAGCAGATTGTCCGACGTGCGGCTGTAGCGCAGCGGGCGAAGGGCGTTGCGGTCAACGCCTGCAACCGCCCAATGGCCATCAGTCATGGCCAGCGCAGCGGGGCCATCCCATGGCTCCATGACGCTGGACATATACTCATACATCGCGCGGTGTGACGCGGGCAGATTGGGGTTTGACTGCCATGCTTCGGGGATCAGCATCAGCTTTGCCGTTGGTGCTTCCTTGCCCGAACGGACCAATGTTTCGAACACAGCATCCAGCGCTGCAGTGTCCGATGAACCCGCCGGAATGACGGGCTTAATATCATCAGAATGCGCACCAAAGGCGATGCTGGCCATTTTGATTTCGTGGCTCTTCATCCAATTCTGGTTGCCACGGATCGTGTTGATTTCGCCATTATGCGCAAGACCGCGGAACGGCTGCGCCAACCACCATTGCGGGAAAGTGTTCGTCGAATAACGCTGGTGGAAAATCGCAACGCGGCTTTCAAAACGGTCATCCTGAAGATCGGGGTAAAAGACCGAAAGGCTCTCGGCAAGGAACAGGCCCTTGTAGACAATCGACCTGCACGACAGTGAGCAGATGTAAAAATCGCGAATTTGTGCAGCGATGATCTTCTTCTCAATCCGGCGGCGGACGAGATACAGATTCTTTTCAAACTCGGTTGCGTCAACCGCATCGGGCATTGGGCCCGCGATCATGATCTGTTCGATTTCCGGCCGTGTCGCCTGCGCCTTTGTACCGATAACCGACACGTCGACCGGCACCTGACGCCAGCCATAGATGGTGTAGCCGGCGTCGATGATTTCCGCCTCAACAATCGTGCGGCAGTTTTCTTGTGCGCTCAGGTCGGTGCGCGGCAGGAACACCATGCCGACCGCCAAACGGTTTGGCATCGGGCGGTGGCCGCTGTCTGAAATGGCATCGTCAAAGAAGCGGACGGGCAAGTCGATATGCAGCCCCGCGCCATCACCCGTCTTGCCGTCGGCATCAACGGCACCGCGGTGCCAAACCGCTTTCAGCGCTTCGATCCCGGCTGCCACCACGCGGCGCGATGGCTTGCCATCGGTCGCGGCAATCAAGCCAACGCCGCAGGCATCGCCTTCGGATTCCGGATAATACATGCCCTCATTGGCGAGGCGTTCATGTTCGGGGGTGGGGTAGAATATGGTCATGCTGCAACCTTTTCACGGCTTGCTTTTGATTTCAGATAATTGTGCATATGCTGCGTCACGTCGCGGCCATCGCGGATCGCCCAGACGACAAGGCTCGCACCGCGCACGATGTCGCCAATGGCAAATACACCGTCGAGATTGGTCATCTGCGTATTATGGTCCACGCGAATGGTGCCCCAGCGAGTGACGTTGAGGTCAGCCGCGCCGAACAACACAGGCAGGTCTTCGGCTTCAAAACCAAGCGCAGTAATCACCAGGTCGGCATCCAGTGTGAAGTCACCTTGCGGGTCATTTTCCGGCGCGCGGCGACCCGATGCGTCGGGTGCACCAAGGCGCATTTTGGAAACCTGAACCCGCTCGATCTTGCCATTGCCGTCAAAGCCTTTGGGGCCGGAAAGCCACACAAACTCGACGCCTTCTTCTTCGGCATTGGCCACTTCCCGCTGCGAACCGGGCATATTTTCGCGGTCGCGGCGGTAGAGGCATTTTACCGACTTCGCGCCTTGGCGGATGGCGGTGCGGACGCAATCCATCGCGGTGTCGCCGCCGCCAATGACGACGACATCCTTGCCCTCGGCATTCAGCGCGCCGCTTTCAAATGCGGGCACTGCGTCGCCAAAGCCCTTGCGGTTGGACGCGGTCAAATAATCCAATGCCGCCACCACGCCATTCAGATCGCCGCCCGGCAACGACACCGCACGCGCCTTGTACACGCCGGTCGCAATCAACACGGCGTCATGCTTGGCGCGCAATGCGTCCAGCGTGGCGTCACGGCCAACTTCGAAATTGGGATGAAAATGGATGCCCGCATCCTCAAGCCGCTTCACGCGGCGCATGACGACGTCTTTCTCCAGCTTAAATCCGGGAATGCCATAGGTCAGCAGACCGCCCATACGGTCGTAGCGGTCGTAGACATGCACGTCATATCCCGCGACGCGTAGATATTCTGCGGCGGTCAGGCCGCCGGGGCCGCCGCCAATGATGCCGACTGATTGTCCGCGCGATGGCCCGACCGCAACGGGTTCGACCCAGCCCTGTTCCCAAGCGGTGTCGGTGATATATTTTTCGACAGAGCCAATGGTCACGGCGTCGTGACCAGAAAATTCAATGACGCAATTGCCCTCGCACAAGCGATCTTGCGGGCAGATGCGGCCGCAAATTTCGGGCATGGTGCTGGTCAGATTGGAAAGCTCATACGCCTCACGCAAACGCCCTTCGGCGGTCAGGCGCAGCCAATCCGGAATATGGTTGTGCAACGGGCAATGCACCGAACAATATGGCACGCCGCATTGCGAGCAACGCGATGCCTGATCCGCGGCGTCGTCGGACGCATAACGTTCCGCGATTTCTGCAAAATCTTCTGCACGAAGCTGCGCAGCCCGCTTTTCAGGATAGGCCTGCGGTTTCGAGATAAATTTCAGCATCGGGTCTTTGGCCACAGCGCACACTCCTTGAATATGCGCCGCGCCTACCGCGACAAACCGCGGATGTCACCTATAAAACCGAATAATAGGACAGTTTAGCTGTCATATGATATATATTTGGGGCCTAAATAAGGGTCTCACGCAATATTATTTCATATATTTATGACCGTTTCGGCCCTTACCGCATGGCCAGCCACAGCAAAGCCGCTGAACC
>DBOA01000122.1:0-5353 GCA_002299195.1 Sphingomonadales bacterium UBA658 | reverse complement strand
GCTTTCACCACGATCACGGCAACGACAAATGCGGCGGTGAAGCCAATGGCAATCATGTCCAGATCATCGGCGCTCAGAAGTGCGCGATCTTTCCATAGCGCGTAGACGGTCGCGGCCATCATCGTTGGCACAGCGAGGAAAAACGAAAATTCGGCCGCCGTTTTGCGTTCGACGCCCATCATCAGCCCGCCCATGATCGTCGCGCCTGACCGGCTCACCCCGGGCAGCATCGCGGTGCATTGAATGAGGCCGATGGATAAGGCCGTGCCGAACGGTATGTCCTCAACCGAATGGAAGCGGACATTTTTCACGATCCGTTCAAGCGCCAATATAATGATGCCGCCAACGATAAGCGCGATGGCAACAATTTCCGGTGTTTGCATCGCGGCGCGAATGGCGTCGTACGCAATAACGCCGATGAGCAAAGCTGGCACAAAGCCGAGCAGAATGTTGCGCGTGAACGCGATTGGACCGGGCTGTGCCTTTAACAAGCCGGTGCCGACCGCCCAGAAACGCTGCCAATATACCAGCAACACCGCCAATATTGCGCCCAGCTGGATGGCAATTTTGAACGCGATCGAACTGTTGTCGGTAAATCCAACCAGTTCACCGGCAAGTATAAGATGTCCGGTGGACGATACGGGCAGAAACTCGGTCAGCCCCTCGATAATGCCGAGGAGAACGGCGATCAGCCAATCGCTCACTGACCGCCTCCAAAGCGACCATGCCGGCGATAGATGTTCAACCAGTCAGCGCCAATTGTATCGAGCGGCGTGGGTACGATGCCGTAAGCCGCCAGCCCGTCTGTGCCGGTTACGACATTGTCATTGCCCAGCATCTTATATTGATCTTCCGTGATTGGCGCGCCCGGTAACCAACCCGTGCCCTTTGCGAGCAGCTTTGCCGCGATGTCGGGCACTTCCACAAATATGGGGTCACGGCCGATGGCTTTGGCGATCCAGCGGTTCAGCTCCATCATCGAGAATGTTTCGGGACCACCCAATTCCAGCGTGCTTCCATCCTGATGGGCCACGGCCTTTGCGACCGCCTTTGCGACATCGCCCACAAATACCGGCTGGAACTTGGTGCCTGCGCCAATGACGGGAATGACAGGAAGCGACCGGATCATTCCGGCAAAGCGATTGATGAATTGGTCTTCGCGGCCAAAGACAATGGATGGCCGAAGGATGACTGCTGATGGGAATGCTGCGCGCACGGCGGCTTCACCACCTGCTTTGCTTTGTCCATATACCGCTTCGCTGTGCGTATCGGCGCCAATGGCAGACACATGCACGAGCGCTTTGACACCCGCGGCGGCTGCAGCCTGGGCGACGATGCCGGCACCAACATTTTGCACAGCGTCCATATTATCGAAGCTGCCGACAAGATTGATAACCGCATCCGCGTCCATCACGGCGCGTGCAACACTGTCGGGCTTGCGCACATCAGCCGCCATCAATTGCACCTGACCGACATTGCCGAGCGGCTTGATATGATTGGCGCCACCGACGTTGCGGCAGGCCACACGAATACGCGCGCCTTCGTTCAACAGCGCCTGCGCCACATAGCGGCCCAGAAAACCGCTGCCGCCAAAAATCGTTACCAACTTGCCTTGCATAAATGCTCCATCATGCAGCGTGTGAATTGGTTGGCGCTTTGCACCACCACCCGAAAGCTTTCAAGGCCGACCTGCGCCCGCTTGCAGATAATTGGTTCACCCTATGCCTTATCATTGGCATCCTATTCTCTTCACGGTAACGGATATTGATGTGTCTGGATGGAACCTTGTGCATAAGGGGACGTTGGGCGCGAAGGGATGTCTGTTTGATCCGATTAACTGCCTTTTTATATCTTGGTTGTGCCGCAGCGCCTCTGCTCGCCCAAAATCCGGCTGCCGGTGCCGTTGTGCCCGTGCAGACGCCATCCACCTTGCCGCCGAAAGTTTTGAGCCCTGCGCCCGCTGATCCGCAAACGCCAATCATTGGCGAGGACGAATTTGACGCCGCTATCCCGTCACTGGACGACGCGCCGTTGGAGAGCATCGACGCGTGGCAGGCCGAACAAGAGGCAAAGGAAGAAGGCGGCACGGCGCAGCAGCAGACAGCCCAAACCGCTGGCGATCCCGCTATCGCAGCCGTGCAGGATGGCGATGCCGTGGAAATCCTGCCCGACCCACCCGTCACGGACCCGTTGCTGGACGACCCGCTTCCGCCAATCGATAGCTTTGATGCTGAACCACCGCCTGAACCAACGCAGGCTGCCGAACGTGAGGCGCGGGCTTTGCGCTATATTGTGCGCATCGATGGACTGGACGCCACAAAGACAACCGATGTTGCCAAAGACGCCGACGGGGTCGCTGTGGAAGCCGCTATTTGGCGTGATGTGCGCGGACGGTTTGATAGCCTGTCGGTGCTCAACGATGGTGACGGTACGGCGGAAAACCGCGCAGAAATCAGCCAACGTGCACGCGCAGACCGTCAGTTGCTGTTGGATGTCCTAAATGGTCAGGGCTTGTTTGACGCTGAAGTGCGTGTCGCGGTTAAGCCATCTGCTGTTGAAGGCGAACCATTGAACGTTGTCCTGACGGTCGTGCCCGGACGGCGTTACTATCTCGGGCAGATCGCTTTTGCCGCGCCTGCCGTTCAGCCCGCGGATCTTATCAGCCGCAGCTTTGTTCCCAAAGGCGGCGATCCGATTGTCGCGGACATCATCTTGGCTGCCGAAGCGAATATTTCCGTTGAGTTGCCCCAAAATGGCTATCCTTTTGCAAAGGTCGGCGAGCGGGACATATTGCTGGATAGCGACAGGGGCATTGGCGACTACAGCTTGCCCGTGGAAACGGGCGCACGCAGCTATTTCGGGCAATTGCGGACCGAAGGCAGCACGGCTTTTGACGCCGACCATGTCTCGATATTGCGGCGGTTTAAGACCGGCGACCTGTATGACAGCCGGAAAGTTGACGATTTGCGCGCCGCGCTCATCGCCACGGGCTTGCTGTCGACGGTATCTGTTGAACCGGTCCCGGGTGAGGGCAGCGCGCCAGATGGAACGCCTTATGCTGACTTGCTTGTGCGGCAGGAAGCGGCACCGCCGCGCACCATTGCGGGCAGCGCAGGCTATGGCACAGGGCAGGGCTTGCGTGCCGACGCAAGCTGGACACACCGAAATCTGTTTCCACCGGAAGGATCGCTGACCGCAGCGGGCGTGGTGGGGACAAAAGAACAAGCTGCGAGCATATCTGTCGCGCGGGCGAATGCCGGACGGCGCGACCGCAATATCGACATATCGCTGACCGCTTTGCACAGCAATTACGACGCTTTTGAAGCCTATACCGGGCGTCTGGCCGGGACGATGTCGTTCGTGTCGACGCCCATCTGGCAAAAGAAATTCACATGGTCGATTGGCGCTGAAATATTGGCGACATCAGAAGACCAGTTCGATTTCGCGCGCGGGCTTCGCGACCGGCAGATCTTTTATGTCGCGGCGCTTCCCGGGCAAGTCGGCTTTGACCGGTCGGACAATCTATTGGACCCGACCAAAGGGTATCGCGTCAATGTGCGCGTTTCGCCAGAGACATCGCTTGGGACCGGAAAGCAGATTTATGCGCGGGCGATCCTTGACGCGTCTTATTATTATCCGGTGAAAGACAATATCGTTCTGGCCGCGCGCGGGCGGGTGGGGACGATATCCGGCATCGCACGCGATAACCTTGCCCCTTCGCGGCGCTTTTATGGCGGCGGCGGCGGATCGGTGCGTGGCTTTGGCTATCAACAGCTTGGCCCGAAAGATCCGAATAACGATCCGGTCGGCGGACGCAGCATGAATGAATTTTCGCTGGAAGGCCGCTATCGTTTTGGCAATTATGGCGTGGTCGGCTTTGTCGATGCGGGCCAAGCATATGAATCGAGCATTCCAAAATTCAATGACTGGCGGTTTGGTGTCGGGGTTGGCGGTCGCTTTTACACAAATTTCGGGCCAATCCGTCTGGACATCGCAACGCCTGTGAACCGGCGACTGGGTGAATCGCGTGTCAGCGTCTATGTGTCGATTGGACAGGCGTTTTGATGATGTGGCGCCGGATAGCCATCGGGGCCGGGGCGGTCATGGCATTGCTGTTGCTGGTTATCGCCGGCGGCTATGTGTGGTTGGATACGCAATCCGGACGGAATTTTGTCGCGCGACAGATTGCTGCGTTCGAAATGGAAAATGGCCTCAACATCCGCATCGGGAAAATTGAGGGTTCGATTTACAGCGATACCATCCTGCGCGATGTCCAGTTTCGCGATCCCAAGGGCGGCTTTGCCCGTGCGCCGGAAATCCGGCTTGATTGGAACCCGCTGTCTTATTTCTCCAGCGGCGTAAACATCACCTCGCTGCGTGCGCCCACGCTAAACGTCGCACGGATACCGGCATTCCGCATGGTGCCCGACCGGGGTGACCCTTTGCTGCCCGATTTGGATATCAATATCGGCCAGCTGCAAATTGACCGCATTGTCTTTGCAAAAGGCATCACCGGCGAGGAACAGGTCGCCTCGCTGTCGGGCAAGGTGCAGATCGCCGATCGCCGCGCAATCGTCACCGCCACGGCGGGCAGCCTGCGCGGTGATCGCATCGTCCTGAAACTGGATGCCGTGCCGGACGATAATCGTTTCGATGTCGACCTGAACCTCGACGCCCCGGCCAAGGGCGTTGTGGCCGGGCTGATGGGACGTGACGTGCCCATGCAGATGACCCTCGCTGGCCGTGGCAGCTGGCGCAAATGGGACGGCGCTTTGTCCGCGCAAATGGGTGCGGAAAAAGTTGCGGACATTGCCCTGACAGCGCGGGAGGGCACCTTCACTGCAAAGGGTACCGCCGCGCCCGTCAAGTTGATGGCGAACAGCTTGTTGATGCGCGCATTATCGCCCGTGGCGAACATCGACATGGCGGCACGCTTTGCCGAACGGTCTGCGAAAATCAGCGGGACATTGCGGTCGGCCGCGATGGAGATGCGCGCAGATGGTATCGCCGACTTGGGCGAAGCGCGTTTCCGGGACCTTGCCCTGGATATCCGTTTGCTTCGGCCCGGCATCATCGGATCAAACGTCAGCGGCACAAATGTGCGCGGCAAGGCACTGCTGAACGGGGCATTTGCCGAACCCAATGTCGCCTATTCCGCGACCGCCACGCGTTTGGCATTCGGCGTTACGACCTTTGAGGATGTGACGCTGAGTGGTGAGGCGCAAGGCGCGGCCGACCGCTTCCTTATTCCGGTAACCGCCCGCGCGCGGCGTGTCAGCGGCATCAACCAAATTGCCGGTGGCTTGTTGACCAACGTGCGCCTGAACGGTGATTTGGCGATCGCGAAGGGGCG
>DBOA01000104.1 GCA_002299195.1 Sphingomonadales bacterium UBA658 | reverse complement strand
AGATCGTCGAAGTCGACATATTTGAAACCTTCGAGCAAAGGCAGAAAGCCTTTGTGCATCTTTTCCTGATTGCTGGCAGAAATCGTCGCCATCGTGCGGCCATGAAAGGCATTTTTGAAGGTGATGATTTCAAAGCGGTCGCTGCCTTGGCTCTGGTGGTACGCGCGCGCAGTCTTGATCGCGCACTCGACAGCTTCGGCGCCGGAGTTTGTGAAAAACACGGTGTCCGCAAAAGTAGTATCGACCAGCCGCTGGGCAAATGCCTCACCCTGTGGGCTGCCATACAGGTTCGACACATGAATCAGCGTCGCTGCCTGATCCTGAATGGCTTTGGTCAAATGCGGGTGGCCGTGCCCAAGCAAGTTCACAGCGATGCCCGCTGCGAAATCAAGCGCGCGGCTGCCGTCTTCGGAAATCAACCAAACGCCCTCGCCGCGCACCGGTCGGAAACCGCAACGCGGATAGACGGGCATCAAAGGCGTGATCGACATGGTATATTTCCTTCCAACCAAATGCTTGGCATATTCCAAAAGCCAAAAAGCGGCCCCACGGGACCGCTTGTTTTGCCCTGCCGCTATAAGCTTGCAAATATGGCAAATCAACCCGTGCGACCGCTGCTATGTCACTCCTGCGATCGGCGCATTGAGGCGCAGCGGCTACAGCCCCTTGTCGCGTTTCGCGGCAGCAATCCGTCGCTTAAGGTAACCGAACAACAGCAGATGCACCGCCACCAATAATAAAACGACAATCAGGATGATTTTGCCAGCGCTCATACGCGTTTCCTTTTTGCAGTGCAGGCAGTTTTAGCGACATCGCTGGCTGGCTGATGCAACGGCCTTTAGCATTTTGTACGAATGGACTTAAGGCCTAATCGCCGCCGCAGCCCCCGCCATCGCCCGTGCCGCAGTCTGCGGCGCTATCTGTGGCGGTCGTGCTGACGCCGCTATCGCTGTCTTCCCGTTTTCGAGGATTGGACGATTTGCCCGACCGAGCGCCAACGAAAGCCACGGTGACAAAAATCGCGGCTGCAACCGCCGCTATTACAAACACGGACATATCATACTCCTTCTTCTGGACCGCCAATACCCTGATTCAAGGCATCGCTGGGCAGGTTAAGCGGCGGTATTGCCCGGCAGCTTTCAACGCGTTTCGCGCATCATCACTCCACCGTGACAGACTTGGCCAAATTGCGAGGCTGGTCGACATCCGTGCCTTTGGCGCACGCCACATGATAAGCGAGCAACTGCACGGGCACAGCATATACCAATGGCGCGATGAGCGGATGGACGCTTGGCATTTCGATAGTGGCAAGGCAGCCCTCGCCAGCTTCGGCTATGCCCTCGGCGTCGGAAATCAGCACGACCTTCCCGCCCCGCGCGCGCACTTCCTGCATATTACTCACAGTCTTCTCGAAAAGAGGCCCACTTGGCGCGAGGACGATGACAGGCACGGCTTCATCGATCAGCGCGATTGGGCCATGCTTCATTTCCCCCGACGCATAGCCTTCGGCATGGATGTAGCTGATTTCCTTGAGCTTGAGGGCTCCCTCCATCGCCAATGGATAATCAGGGCCACGGCCAAGGTAGAGCACGTCACGCGCAGGCGCGATAAGGTGCGCCATCGCCGCAATGTCTTCGTCATGCGCCAGCGCGGCATTCAAGGCAGCGGGCGCTTCGATCAGATGGCGCACAATCTCGCTTTCTTCTTCTGCAGTCAGCTTACCTTTGACGAGCGCGAGATGCGCCGCAAGCCCCGCGAGCACCGCAAGCTGGCAGGTGAAGGCCTTAGTCGACGCAACGCCGATTTCGGGGCCCGCATGTGTCGGCAGCAATAGGTCGGCCTCACGCGCCATTGATGATGTCGGCACATTGACCACGACCGCGATGGTCTGGCCGTTTTCCTTGCAGTGGCGCAGCGCGGCCAGCGTATCTGCCGTCTCACCCGATTGCGAGATAAACAGCGCCAGACCGCCTTCTTCCAACACCGGATCGCGGTAACGGAATTCGGATGCGACATCGATGTCGACGGGCACGCGGGCGAAGGTTTCAAACCAATATTTGGCGACCATGCCAGCGTAATAGGATGTGCCGCAGGCAACGATGGTAATGCGCTTCACGCCGGCAAGATCAAAATCCATCTGCGGCAGGGCAACGGTCTGTTCAACGGGGCGGATATAGCTGGAGAGCGTTTGGGCGATCACTGTGGGTTGCTCAAATATCTCTTTCTGCATGTAATGGCGGTAATTGCCCTTTTCGATCTGCGCTGCGGACACGCCGCTGGTGGTGACTTCGCGCGTGACAGGATTATTATCCTTATCGAAAATCTGCGCGCCATCGCGCGCGACGACAACCCAGTCGCCCTCTTCCAAATAGGCGATTTTCTGTGTCAGCGGCGCGAGCGCCAACGCGTCCGAACCAAAATAGGTTTCGCCGTCGCCATAGCCAACAACGAGTGGGCTACCGAGGCGCGCGCCAATCAGAAAATCGGGAAATGCGCGAAACGCAATCGCCAACGCAAAGGCACCCCGCAAGCGCGGCAGCACGGCCTTCACGGCATCGGCCGGTGCATGGCCAGCCTCCACCTGTTCAGACACCAGATGCGCAACAACCTCTGTATCGGTTTCACTTTCAAACGTCCGTCCGCGCGCGATAAGTTCATCGCGCAGCTGCTTGAAATTTTCGATAATGCCATTGTGCACGAGCGCGACTTCGCCCGTCGCATGGGGATGCGCATTGCTGGTGGTCGGCGCACCATGGGTGGCCCAGCGCGTATGCGCAATGCCAATATTACCAGCCGCATCATCGGTTTTCAGAACATTGACCAAGTTCGCAAGCTTGCCCTCTGCACGGCGGCGCACGAGCTGACCATCATGCACGGTGCACACACCGGCGGAGTCATAACCCCGATACTCCATCCGCTTCAGCCCATCGACCAACCGATCCGAAACAGCAGATTTGCCAACAATTCCGATAATTCCGCACATTTACTTTGTTTCCCAATCTGCTTTGTAGGGGACCCTTATTCCCGGCATTTCTGCGGGAAAGTCCTTGGTATTTCTTGTAACGAGTATGCGCCCTGTCACCTGCGCCGAAGCGAGGATGATCGCGTCAGGCGATTTCAGTGACTTACGCTGGTGCCGAAGCGCCGCCGCACGCCGCGCAATTTCTTCGTCTATCTCGCTCATGGCGAAGAGACGCAAAAATTCTTCAGTCTCGGTCGCAGCGTCATCAGGAACACCGGACATAACCTCAATCCATGTCATCCGACTTATCCAAGCACGGGCGACGTTGCGTACCTCTGCCCATGCTGCGGGCCGGTTGTGCAACATGTCGATAACAATATTGGTGTCGAAAAAGCGCTCGCTCACGCAGCACTGCGTTTCTTTTTGGCCAGCGCAACGTCGCTTACGTCCGGCCATTCATCGCGCAACTGCCGCTCATACTCGACGCCATCGACCGTCGAGCCGTGCCGCTCCCAAAGACCGAAATATTTCTCGAAGCCCTCTTTATGACTTTCAGCGCGATATGCTTCTACCGCTTCGCGCAATACCGCTGCACGCGACTTGCCCTGCTCGGAAGCAAGTTGGTCGAGCCATTTGATGTCTTCATCAGGCAGATCGGCGAGGATACGAGTCATGATATATTGATATCATATCATGATATCAAGTCAATGCAATCATAAGGAATTTGGGCACTTGCCCTTTGACGTCAAGCGTCACTTCTTCTCCGCCTTCTTCTTCCGCATTGCGTCGTGAAAACGGTCCGCCCAGCCGGGCTTTACCAGCTGCTCGGCGCGGACCATGCGGAGTTCGCCGTCGGCGACGTCGCGGGATACGGCGCTGCCTGCGGCGACGATTGCATCGCGGCCGATTTTTACCGGCGCGATGAGGGCCGAGTTAGACCCGATGAATGCACCTTCGCCAATCACTGTCTGATATTTGAAATAGCCGTCATAATTACAAGTAATCGTGCCCGCGCCAATATTTGCGCCCGCGCCGATTGTCGCATCGCCAAGATAGGTGAGATGATTGGCCTTTGCGCCCTTGCCCAGATGCGCTTTTTTGGTTTCGACGAAATTGCCGATTTTGGCTTTTTCTTCCAACAATGTTCCGGGCCGTAACCGGGCGAATGGGCCGACTTCACAACCGCTGGCGATCTGCGCGCCTTCGATATGGCTGTTCGTGCGAATTTTGACGTTATCAGCAATGCACACGCCGGGGCCAAAAAACACATTGGGTTCAATCAGGACATCGCGGCCAATTTGCGTGTCCCATGCGAACCAGACCGTTTCTGGCGCAATCAGCGTTGCGCCATCGTCCATCGCCTGCACGCGGCGGCGCTTTTGCCATTCGGCCTCCATCTCGGCCAATTGTGCGCGGCTGTTGATGCCCGCAACATCAAAGGGATCCGTAGTGACTGCAACGCAAACACGGCCATCGGCGTTCGCGATGTTGACGATGTCCGTGAGATAATATTCCTTTTGCGCATTGTCGTCGGTCACGCGGTCGAGCAAGCCAAACAGATCGCGCGACTTGACCGCCATAAGGCCGGAATTGGACAGCTTCACCGCCTTTTCAGCTTCGGTCGCGTCCTTCTGTTCGACCATTTTCACGATGCGGCCATCTTCGACAATCACGCGGCCATAGCCTGTTGGGTCCTCGGGCGCGAACGCCAATACAACCACGGCAGGCGCGTCGGCGGCGTTCAGTCTTTCGACCATCGCCTGCATGGTTGCCGTCGGCACGAACGGAACATCGCCGTAGAGAATGAGGACATCGCCATCAAAGCCAGCCAATGCGTCTTGTGCCTGCTGCACGGCGTGCCCTGTTCCATGTTGCGGTTCCTGCACGGCCAATTCTGCGGACCCGGCCAAGGCAGCTTCAAGCTGATCCTTGCCGCTGCCGACCACCACAACCTTTTTGGCAGGACTTAAGGTGTCAACCGACGCCATCAGGTGCATCAGCATTGGCCGGCTGGCGATGGGATGCAGGACCTTATGCAGATCGGATTTCATGCGAGTGCCCTTGCCCGCAGCAAGGATGATGGCAGCTAATTCAGTCATGTGTATCGCCATGCCAGCAAATTGTTGCGGTTTCCAGAACTTGCAGCCATTTGGTAGCGATATGACAAAATTTCCTTTCGACATCGTCGGCTTCGACCTTGACGGTACTTTAGTGGATACCAGCGGCGACCTAACCGCCGCGGTCAACCATGTCCTCACCAGCGTCGGCAGACCGGCCCTTTCGGCTGAAACCGTCAAGCAACATATCGGCGGCGGGGCAAAGCTGATGTTGCAACAGGGACTAGAGGCAACGGGCGGCATTCCCGATGGCGATTTTAAACCGCTGTATCGCCAGATGTTGGCTTATTATGAAGCCAATGTGTCGGTCCACAGTCGGCCTTTTGACGGTGCACTCAATGTGCTGGATACGCTGGATGCGATGGGTGTGCGTTACGCGGTTGTGACCAACAAGTTCGAAAGCCTAGCGGTCAAGTTGCTGAACGACCTGAACCTTGCGCATCGTATGGGCTGCATTTTGGGTGCGGACACGTTGGGCAAGGAAAATGCCAAACCATCCGGCGCGCCTATCTTTGAAATGGTCAAAAGATGCGGCGGCGGACGCGCAGCCTATATTGGCGATTCCATTTACGACATCATGGCCGCGAAAAATGCCGATGTGCCAAGTGTGGCCGTTAGCTTTGGTTTCCTGCACGGGCCAGTGGAGGAGATGGGCGCAGATGCCATCATCGACCATTTTGACGATCTGATCGCGGTTTTGCGAAACCTCTCATAATCAAATGTCTGTTATTTCATCGGCGATGCTTGCACGCAAAAACTGCGTCTATATGTGGGACAATGTGGTCGGTAATAGCTGACACGGGATTGCCGCAGATCGGGATGACATGGACGGGTTGATATAGTGAACAGTTGGTTTTCTCCCCGCGTGCTTTTTGCCTTTGGCCTTGCTTTGGTGGGCGCCGTTTTTGCAGGGCAAATGCTTGGTGCCGCCGAACGCACCCTTGTTGTGTTCGTATCCATGCTGATTGCTTTGTTCGTCGTGGCCGAAGGGCAAGATCATGATGAAGCTATTATCGATACGCCGCGGTCAGACGAGCCGCTTGTTATCGACGCCGCCTCAATCACCTCACACCCCCAATTGCAGGCATTCATCGATGCATCAACCGATGCGATATTGATGGTGGAAAATGCGCGCGTCACGGCTGCGAACCTCGCCGCGTTACGCTTATTAGGTAGCAATATTGTTGGTCAGAATGTCCGGATGGCATTTCGGCATGCCGGGGCAATCGAACGATTGTCTGACCCTGATGCCCAGCATAGCGGCCACCCCATAAAACTCACAGGCATCGGTCAGAAAAACCAGCTGTGGGAAATGCGTATCCAGATGATGGGGCCCGGACAGAAGATTGTCCATTTGGCCGACCGCAGTGGCACGCAAGTGGCCGAAAAGATGCGCGTGGATTTCGTTGCCAATGCCAGCCACGAACTGTTGACGCCGCTCGCCGCTGTTAAAGGGTTCATCGAAACATTGGATGACCCCGCCGCTGGTGACGACCCAGCCACACGCAGCCGATTCTTAGGGATAATGGCGACAGAAACCGATCGCATGCAGGCGTTGGTGCGCGACCTTATGTCGCTTAGCCGCATTGAAGCCGAAAAATATGATCCGCCGCAAACACCCGTCAATTTTTCGCAGATCGTGATGGAAACGGTGGACCAGCTTCGCAACAGCCAAAAGGACCGCGGTGCAGATATTGCAGTTGATATCATGGCGGATTTACCTGCAGTAATTGGCGATGCCGGCCAATTGCGGCAGCTTGCCAACAACATCCTGAATAATGCCATGAAATATGGAAAAGACGGCACCCCGGTTCTGGTCTCGCTCGTGTCGTCACGATCCGGCGCCATGCTGAACTTCGCAGTTGCGGATGAAGGTGACGGGATTGCGCCCGAACATTTGCCGCGGCTGACCGAGCGTTTTTACAGGGTCGATTCGGGCCGCAGTCGGTTGGTTGGCGGCACGGGTCTGGGGCTTAGCCTGGTCAAACATATTGTGGACCGGCACCGTGGCCATCTGGAAATCCGCAGCACGGTGGGAAAAGGCACCACGGTGTCCATCTTGCTTCCCGTTGCACCGGCATGACTGTCATGATAATGTAATATAAAGGTCATTTATCAGCCATCTGCACCCGCTAAGGGCGCTGAGAGCGCAGTTTTTTCTGTATTGAATCCACCATAGGGATGTTCGTTATGATGAAGAAGATTTCACTTGTTGCCATCAGCGCACTGGCGCTTGCGGCATGTAATGACCAAGCCAGCACGGGTGGAGCCGCAGGTGGTTCGCGTCAGGAAATCCGCATCGTAGGTTCATCGACGGTATTTCCATTCGCAAAGGCCGCGTCTGAGGCGTTCGCTAAAGCGGACCCTTCACGCAAATCGCCCGTTCTGGAATCGACCGGAACCGGCGGCGGCATTGAACAATTCTGCAAAGGCGTAGGCGCAGAGACGCCAGACATCGCAAATGCCTCACGTCGCATGAAGAAGAGCGAATTCGAAAATTGCCAGAAGAACAGCGTTAAGGACATCATCGAAGTTCAGGTTGGCATTGACGGTCTGGCGCTTGCGCAATCGAACAAGGGCACCAAGTTCGCATTGTCGACCACTGACGTCTACAAGGCACTCGCAGCCAACCCCTTCGGTAAGCCACAGACCGCAAAGCTCTGGTCGGACGTGAACCCGTCGCTGCCCAAATTGCCCATCTCGGTATATGGACCGCCAACGACATCCGGCACACGCGATTCATTCCATGAACTGATCATGGAAGCCGGTTGCAAATCCGACGCTGCAACCAAGGCGTTGAAGGACAGCGACGAAGACAAATATAAGGCGATTTGTACGGAAGTGCGCACCGATGGCGCTTTCAAAGAGCAAGGCGAAAACGATAACCTGATCGTACAAAAGCTCGATTCCAACCCCAACATGGTGGGTGTGTTCGGTTACAGCTACATGGAAGAAAATGCATCCAAGGTGCACGGTGTCGTGATGAACGGTGTCAGCCCCACGATCGCTACGATTTCGGATGGTAGCTATCCCGGTGCCCGCAAGATGTTCATCTATGTGAAAAAAGCCCACATCGACAAAATTCCCGGCATAAAGGAATTTATTGCCGAGTTTCTTAAAGGCGGCGCAGCTGGCGGATATCTGACCAAATTGGGCATGATTGCATCCACCGATGCGGACTATAAAGCGGCAACTGAAGCTGCAAACAGCCTCAATCCCATGACGGGCGCAGATTTGAAATAAATCTGCAACAATCATCGCGTCTATGGGCCTGGATCGAATCTCCGTTTGATCAAGGCCCATCGCTATTTTGGGTATTGTTTTCAACGGAATTTAGCCAGTTTTGGTCCAAGGGGGCAATGTTAAGTTTATGACCGGAACGGCTTTGCTCTTCCTTGTCCTTGGTCTGGGCCTCATTGGCTGGATTTTTGGACGTGCCCGGGCGTCGGGTTTCGTTCGCAACGCAAAGGGTGGCCCGCGCGGCACCGTGAACAGCCTGCCTTATTATCATGGCTGGTTTGTGGCGATATGCGCCGTTACGCCTGCGCTGTTGTTCATGCTGGTCTGGCAATCTGTGTCGCCTGCACTCGTTACCAATATGGTATTGTCGGCACCCGCCGCAGCCGAATTGCCGCAAGACACCTTTGCACGCGCAGCTATATTGTCTGAAGCGCGCGCCATTGCGCAGGGTTTCCAAACGACCGCGTTTCAGGACATGAGTGAAAAGCTGGTGCCCTTATACCAGGGCGCTTTGTCTTATTATAAATGGCTGGGCGTGGCTGCCACGCTGCTGCTGTTTTTTGCTGGTGGGGCTTATGCGTTTACCCGTCTGAAACCCGATTTTCGCGCGCGCAGTAAAGTCGAACGCGTTATCATGTTCGGGCTGCTTTTGGCTTCGCTTATCGCTATCATCACCACGCTTGGTATCTTCGCTTCGTTGATATTCGAATCCTGGCGCTTCTTCTCAATGGTGTCGCCATTTGAATTCCTTTTTGGAACCGACTGGAACCCCAAATCGGTTGTCACGCCTGGCGCGGATAATGGCTATGGTGCCATTCCATTATTCTGGGGCACGATTTTCATTGGCGCGATTATCGCTATGATCGTTGCCATCCCGCTTGGTTTGATGAGCGCGATCTTCCTAACGCAATATGCATCTTCCACTGTCCGTAAGTGGATGAAGCCCATTCTGGAAATCCTCGCTGGCGTACCCACCGTGGTATATGGCTATTTTGCAGCCCTGACCGTGGCGCCTGCTGTGCGTGACTTTGCGGTCATGCTGGGTGTCAGCAACGCAGCATCTGACAATGCGCTTGCTGCGGGCATCGTCATGGGCGTGATGATTATTCCATTGGTATCGTCGATGTCGGATGACAGCATTGCCGCAGTGCCCAATGCGATGCGTGATGGCAGCTTGGCCATGGGCGCGACCAAAAGCGAAACGATTAAAAAGGTGCTTTTGCCAGCCGCGCTTCCTGGCGTGGTCGGCGGCGTATTGCTTGCCGTCAGCCGCGCGATTGGCGAAACGATGATTGTGGTGATGGCCGCAGGCTACACCGCAAACCTGACCGCCAATCCCTTTGACACGATCACCACCATTACAGTCCAAATTGTCGCGCTTTTGACGGGCGATCAAGATTTTGGCAGCCCGCACACGCTGGCCGCATTTGCGCTTGGTCTCACATTGTTCGTAACAACATTCTTCCTCAACTATGCCGCACTGCGGGTCGTCAAAAAATATCGGGAAGCATATGAATAACGCCGTCATCGACCCAAGCCCGACCGACTGGAACGGGAAAATCATGCAAAAGCGTATTGCCAGCCGTTATGCGGCCGAGCGACGCTTTAAAGCGATGGGCTTTATGGCGGTCGCGCTGTCGACGCTTTTCCTTGCGTTTCTGTTGTTCACTATGCTCGGCCAAGGCCTGCGTGGCTTCCAGCGTACAGAAATCGCGGTGGAGTTCGACTTTCCGGCACTGACAGCTGGTGCGACTGCAGCGTCAGTCACTGGCCCGAATGCCGACGCCGCACTAAATTCGATGGACATTCCCGGCATCGTCGAATTGGCTGTTGGCCAGCAATATGCAGGGTTGGGCGACAGCCTACTGACATCCGCCGCGGCAGCCAATGTGCGGCAGATGTTGATAGACAATCCCGAACTGGTGGCGTCCAAACAAACGCTTTGGTTGCCAGCGGATTCCCGATTGGACGTGGCGTTCAAGCGCCAAGGCGAGCCAGCAGCTGAAAAGACCGTTGCCGCATTGGCGGACAAGGAAGCTTTGCGCACGGGATTTAACTGGACATTCTTAACGGGCGCAGATGCGACAGACCCCTCTGCGGTTGGTATCTGGGCCGCGTTCAAGGGATCGCTGATGACGATGGCGATTACCCTGCTGCTCGCCTTTCCCGTTGGCGTCCTTGCAGCATTATATTTGGAGGAATATGCGTCCAAAAATAAGCTCACGGACCTTATAGAGGTTTCGATTAACAATCTGGCTGCGGTTCCTTCGATCATCTTTGGCTTGCTCGGTCTTGCGGTTTTCCTGACCATGTTCGGGATGCCGCGATCATCTGCATTGGTGGGCGGGTTAACACTCGCGCTGATGACAATGCCCGTCATCGTCATCGCGGGCCGCAACGCCGTCAAATCCGTTCCACCTTCCATTCGCGAAGCGGCCTTGGGCATCGGCGCGTCACCTGTGCAGGTCGTTTTCCACCATGTTCTGCCGCTTGCCCTGCCCGGCATCCTAACGGGCACCATCATCGGTATGGCACGCGCGCTTGGGGAAACGGCGCCACTGCTGATGATCGGCATGCGCGCCTTCATTCCGGCTGCGCCACAAGGCTTTACAGATGCCGCCACGGCATTGCCGGTGCAGATTTACCTGTGGTCGGACGAAGTCAATCAGGGCTTTGTCGAAAAAACCAGTGCGGCGATCATTGTGTTGCTGATATTCCTGCTGGGAATGAACGCTTTGGCCATTTATCTTCGCAACCGTTTTGAAACGCGGTGGTGATTTATGAACAAAAAGGACGTTAATGTGGGCGAAAACCCCGGAAATCCGAAAATATCCACACGCAATGTGAATGTTTTTTATGGCGATAAACAAGCGATAAATAACGTATCCATAGACGTCGACCGCGAAAATGTGACTGCCTTCATTGGCCCGTCGGGCTGTGGCAAATCGACTTTTTTGCGCACCCTGAACCGGATGAACGACACCGTCATTGGCGCGCGCGTCGAAGGCGAAATCATGCTCGATGGGCAGGATATCTACGCATCGTCGATGGACGTCGTACAATTGCGCGCCCGCGTCGGTATGGTTTTCCAGAAACCAAATCCGTTTCCCAAATCCATTTATGACAATGTCGCTTATGGTCCGCGGATTCACGGGCTGGCGAGCGGCAAGGCAGAACTGGACCAGATCGTGGAAGGTTCGCTTACCCGGGCCGGTTTGTGGACCGAGGTCAAGGATCGGCTGAACGAAAGCGGTACTGCGCTATCCGGCGGTCAGCAGCAGCGTTTGTGCATTGCCCGCGCCATCGCCGTTGATCCCGAAGTTATTCTGATGGACGAACCTTGTTCAGCGCTTGATCCTATCGCCACCGCGCGGATTGAAGAGTTAATCCACGACCTGCGCGGAAAATATGCTATCATCATCGTGACGCATAATATGCAGCAGGCGGCGCGTGTATCGCAACGCACGGCATTTTTCCATTTGGGTAATCTCATTGAATTTGGTGAGACATCCGAAATATTTACCAATCCACGTGAAGACCGCACCAAGGATTATATTACAGGCCGTTACGGTTAGGATACAGCGACATGAGCTCAGGCACAAAGCA
>DBOA01000180.1 GCA_002299195.1 Sphingomonadales bacterium UBA658 | reverse complement strand
GACGAGCTGAACCACACCGGCGCGCACAAGATCAACAATTGCATTGGCCAGATACTGCTCGCCATCCGCATGGGCAAGACGCGGATTATCGCAGAAACCGGCGCTGGCCAGCATGGCGTTGCCACGGCAACCGTCTGCGCACGTTTTGGCCTGCCTTGCTTCATTTACATGGGCGCCAAGGACATTGAACGGCAGCAGCCCAATGTGTTCCGCATGCGCTTATTGGGTGCGGAGGTCATTCCCGTCACCAGCGGTGCTGGCACGTTGAAAGACGCGATGAACGAAGGACTGCGCGACTGGGTCGCCAATGTCCACGACACATTCTACATCATCGGCACCGCAGCCGGACCGCATCCATACCCTGAGTTGGTCCGCGATTTCCAAAGCGTCATCGGTAAGGAAGCGCGCGCACAAATGCTGAGCCGCATTAATCGCCTGCCCGATTTGTTGGTCGCTGCCATTGGCGGCGGATCAAATGCCATTGGCCTGTTCCATCCGTTTTTGGACGACAAAGACGTTCAAATGCTTGGTATTGAGGCGGCGGGTCATGGTCTTGAAAAAGAACATGCCGCGAGCCTTGCAGGCGGCCGCCCCGGCATCTTGCACGGCAACAAAACCTATTTGCTTCAGGATGACGATGGCCAAATCGCCGAAGCGCATTCGATTTCGGCTGGCCTCGATTATCCCGGCATTGGCCCAGAGCATAGCTGGCTCAAGGAAATCGGTCGCGTGCGCTATGACAGCGTGACCGACACTGAGGCACTTGCCGCGTTTCAGCTGCTCTGCCGTACCGAAGGCATCATTCCGGCGCTGGAGCCTGCCCACGCAATTGCGGCGGTGGAACGCGAAGCGAAGAAGATGGACCGTGACCAGATCATCCTCGCCAACCTCTGCGGTCGTGGTGACAAGGATATCTTCACTGTCGCTGAGGCTCTGGGGACTTCGATATGAACGCCTCGACTTTGGTTATCCTGAAACACGTTCAGGATAATGAGGGGGTGGTTGCATGACCCGCCTCTCCACCGCCTTCTCCAAACCGCATCCTGCCCTCGTCGCCTTCATCACTGCGGGTGACGGCGACACTGCCGCAAACCTCGACGCACTCGTCGCGGGTGGCGCGGATGTTATTGAGCTTGGCATGCCGTTTACGGACCCGATGGCCGACGGCCCTGTTATTCAGGAAGCAAATATCCGCAGCCTGAACGCTGGCACCACGACAGCGGATATCTTCGCGCTCGCGTCTGCCTTTCGCAAACGCCATCCCGACACGCCCTTGGTGCTGATGGGTTATGCCAACCCGATGACGATCCGTGGCGGTGACTGGTTCGCGTCCGAATGCAACAAAGCCGGCGTTGATGGCGTCATCTGCGTCGACATCCCGCCAGAGGAAGACCCGGAGCTTGGCCCTGACTTGCGCAGCGCGGGCATTGACCTCATCCGCCTAGCAACGCCCACCACAGACACCGCGCGCTTGCCCGCCGTCCTGAACGGCGCATCTGGCTTCCTATATTATGTGTCGGTCGCCGGTATCACTGGCCTGCAAGTCGCGGCGCAGACCAGCATTGATGAGGCTGTGGCGCGGCTAAAGGCCCAAACCGATCTGCCCATCGCGGTTGGCTTTGGCGTCCGCACACCTGAACAAGCCGCCAACATCGCGCGCGTTGCCGATGGCGTTGTCGTTGGTTCCGCAATCGTTGAACTCGTCGCCACACACGGCGTCAACGCCGCTGGTCCGGTCCGGGATTATGTGGCTTCGTTGAAATCGGCTATCATTTCGGCGCGTGGCTGACTACAAAACCGTAGCCCTGAGCAGCAGTCGCCTAGCGACTGCGTCCGTCGATGGGCGCCTCTCGGGTGTAGCTTTATCCTGGGAAGCGTGCTTCGACAGGCTCAGCACTTCGGTATATTTTACACTGCGTATTTTACAGGGACAGAAAACATGAACTGGGTCACTCGCGTTCGTAACGCCATTCCCTTCATCGCCAAGCGCGAAACGGCGGAAACACTCTGGCACAAGTGCAAGGGGTGTCAGGCGATGATCTTCCTCAAGGAATTTGAGGAAAACCAGTCTGTCTGCCCAAAATGTGACCATCATGGCCGCATTGGCCCCGCCGAACGCTTTGCTGCTTTGTTCGATGACGACAGCTACGATGTGCTTAAGCCACCCGTTGTCGGCGAAGACCCGTTGAAGTTCAAAGATACGAAGAGATATATCGACCGCATCAAAGCCGCCCGCCTCGCAACGGGTGAGCAAGACGCGATGATGAGCGCGCTCGGTAAAGTCGACCGCCAAGATGTTGTTGTCAGTGTTCAGGATTTCGCCTTCATGGGCGGTTCCATGGGCATGGCGGTTGGTGAGGCATTCATTGACGCTGTAAAGGCCGCGATCCGCGCGAAATGCCCCTACATCATCTTCACAGCCGCAGGCGGCGCACGCATGCAAGAGGGCATATTGAGCCTGATGCAGATGCCGCGTTCAACTGTTGCCATTCAGATGCTGCATGATGCGGGACTGCCCTACATCGTTGTACTCACGGACCCCACCACCGGCGGCGTTACCGCGTCTTACGCAATGCTGGGCGATGTCCAAATTGCAGAGCCGGGCGCGCTCATCGGTTTTGCCGGACAGCGGGTGATCGAGCAGACAATTCGTGAGAAACTGCCCGAAGGATTCCAGCGCGCCGAATATCTTTTGGAGCATGGCATGGTGGACATGGTCACCCACCGCCACGACCTGCGCGGCGTATTGTCGCAGCTCGTCGGCTACCTCGCGCCAGAGAAGAAGGCGGCATAAGTAAACGACAACCAATCTATATTGTCATTCCCGCATGCCTGACCACGCCACTTCCTCTGACCCCGCCGTTCAGGCGCAATTGGACCGGCTGACGATGTTGTCACCCGGCAAGGATGCCTTGGGGCTGACGCGTATTGCCGCGTTGCTGGAACGCCTCGGTAATCCGCACCTCAAGCTTCCGCCGGTGTTCCATGTCTCTGGCACCAACGGCAAAGGTTCGACCTGCGCGTTTTTGCGCGGGGCGATTGAGGCGGCGGGCATGACGACGCATGTCTATTCAAGCCCGCATCTGGTGCGTTTCAATGAGCGGATCCGCGTTGCGGGCAAGCTGATCGATGACGTGAGCTTATCCGCGCTGCTTTCGGAGGTTTTGGACCATGCCGAGGGGCTGGAAGCGAGCTTCTTTGAAGTCACTACCGCAGTCGCCTTTTGCGCCTTTGCGCGGACGCCAGCCGATGCCTGCATCGTCGAAGTCGGCCTTGGTGGCCGGTTGGATGCGACCAATGTGCTCACCCAGCCCGTGGCGTGCGCAATTGCATCCTTGGGATTGGATCATGAGGGCTTCTTGTTGGCGGCGGAGGACGGTGTTCCCGATATGCCGCCGCTTGACCGCATCGCCTTTGAAAAGGCTGGAATTGCAAAGCCGGGATCACCTCTGCTCACGCAAAAATATACAGCATCGATGGCCAACACCGTTGCCACGCAAGCCACTTTGCATAACGCACCGTTGCACGCGCGCGGCGAAAGTTGGGATGCGGCGGTGTATGATGGCCGCCTGCATTACCGCGACGCCACCGGAAAACTCAACCTGCCCCTTCCCCGCATGATAGGCGCGCATCAGGCCGATAATGCGGCTTTAGCCATTGCAATGCTGCGGCATCAAAACGCCATCCATATTCCAGAGGCAGCGCTGTCTGCCGCGATGGAATGGACACGCTGGCCGGCACGGATGCAAACATTGTCTGCAGGGCCGCTGACTGACCGACTACCGAAAGGTTCAACCGTCTGGCTCGACGGCGGTCACAACCCTGATGCCGGGGCGGCGATTGCCAAAACCCTTGAAGAGGGCCCGCCCGTTCACGTCATCATCGGCATGTTGATGAACAAAGACGCGCTTGGTTTCCTGACGCCGTTCGCACACAAAATTGAAACGCTATTCGCTGTGCCGATTACCGGCCACGAGCATCATGATCCCAAGGACCTGTGCCGGATAGCGACAGACCATCTTGGTATCGCATTAGCCGCCCCTGTGGGCGACGTTGACTCAGCGATGGAACGCATTGCAAACCACGACCAGCCATCGAATGTGTTAATCTGCGGTTCGTTATATCTTGCCGGAGAAGTGTTACGCGCGAACGGTCAAGTGCCGGATTAACCATTATCCTGTCGTGGAGGTCCATTTACCTCCAAACGCGCATAGCGGAACTGCAACGCCATAATCGCAATCGCAAAAGGGAGAGTGACCAGACACTCTACCCAATTACCCTCGACAGCCTGATATATGGCCCAAGTGATTATGAAATAAGCAAGCTCTAAGCCCCACCACAGCAACCCGGTAAACTCCATCCCGATCCCGCATGCGGAACAACGGTATGCAAAAAAAGAGCTCGGCATAAGAAATAATCTAAGGCCCAATTTTGCGGAGCAATTTGGACAATGGCGTGACATGATTGTTCCTCCGGCCATGTATCAGATAGCTCGCGCTGGCTGCCCTTTCCAAGCAAGCAGCCCACCTGCCACCAACACTGCCGCAAAAGTCGCGGTGATGCTGTTGGCGAATTCCAGGGGCTGCGAAAGCAATAGCCCGATAAGGCCCGCCACCACGAGCAAGAATCCGAAGATACGCAATGGCCCGACCGGTTCCTTCAAAGCCCTCTCGTCCACCGCCTCAACCTGATGAATGCTTTGGACGACATAACCTTTGCTCCAGAGCAGCCAAAGCAAGACCATACCCGGAATGGCTGCAACGACAGTAAAGCCCCAAAAGCCCACCCAACCGACATTTTCAGCAACGATCCCCGCCGGCCCCGCCATGAACGTACGGCCAACGCCCGCGAAGGACGACAGCAGCGCAAATTGCGTTGCGGTGTAGGCGATGCTCGATAGTCCGGACAAATAGGTCGCAAACACCGTCAGGCCGATACCGCTGGTCAAATTCTCGGTGCAGATCGCCGCAACCATCATCCAATAACTGTTACCCGTCGCCGCCAAGATCATGAACATGACATTGGAGAACATCATTAACAGACCCGAAATCAGCAGCGCGCGGCCCATGCCAAGCCACAGGATGAATGGCGCCCCAAGCGCGGAGCCGACAATCAGTGCGCCAAAGCCCCATAATTTGTTCGCCGAAATGTAATCCAGATCGGAAAAGCCAAGGTCTACGATCATCGGGCTTAACATCGCCTGCCCCATGGCATCACCAACCTTGTAGACCAGCACAAAACCGAGAATGAGGAACGCGCCGTGCCGCGTCAGGAACTCGCGGAACGGGTTCACCACAGCCTCTGTCAGCCACTGTTTTGGCTTCATGCCCTCCACATGGGCAAAGCGGTCAACAAACTTGCCTGGCCCGGCCCACAGCGCGCCGATGATGGCAGGGATGATGCAAACGGCAGTCAGACCATAGGCGGTTGCCCAGCCAAGCCCCAGCCCTTCCTGTGAGGCAAAATAGATCGTGCCTGCGCCAGCGATCAAATTGCCGGTGCGATAGCCAAACTGGTTGGTTGCGGTGCCATGGGCGAATTCTTCTTCTTCCAATATCTCGATACGATAGGCGTCAATGACGATGTCCTGTGTCGCAGAAAGGAAGGCGGTTATCAGTGCCCAAATCGCGAAAAGCCCCATATCGCCCGGCTGCGGATTGCTCGCGCCGAGTTGCCAGATCGACACAAACAGCAATGCCTGAATGAAGAACAACCAGCTGCGGCGTTGGCCGAATATCTTGGTAAGCACGGGCAAGTGCAGCTTATCCACCAACGGCGCCCAAAGGAATTTGATCGTGTAGGGAATGCCCAATGCGACGGCAAAGCCAATGGTCGCGGTGTCGATCCCGACCTTCGCCAGCCAGAATGTCATTGTGGCCACCAGCAACGTCAACGGAAAGCCGCTCGAAATGCCCAGCAGGAAAGTAATCACCGGGTTTTTGCGCATATAGGGCCGGAAGGCCGGAACCAGCATTGCGATGACCGGCAATGCGATCAAAATGGCGGCAAAAATGATAAAACGTTGCAAATCAAATGACATGCGGACCCCTCTGAGCGTGTTGCGCAGATGACTAACGGCATTTTCCTGAATGGCCAGTGACTTTTGAAGCAACATGCGTCAAAGGCGCTTTATGGTAAAACCTCCTTCAAAAGCCCCTGCCCGTCCAACCAAGCCACCGCGCCTGCGTTGGGACAGCAAACCTGTCCGTAAGCCTAACCCGAACGCCGCGCCGAGCAAGGGTGCATTGGAGCGTAAGGACGGCGAAGAACGTATCGCAAAGCTGCTTGCGCGCGCTGGTGTTGCGTCGCGTCGCGAAATCGAACGCATGATTGCCGATGGCCGTGTGACGTTGAATGATGAGAAGGTCGAAACCCCTGCAACATTGCTGAAATCGCTGCGCGGCGTGGCTGTGGATGGCAAGGCAGTTGGCCAACCTGCGCCGACTCAACTTTACATGTTCCATAAGCCTGAGGGCTGCTTGACGGCCGAGCGCGACTTTAGTGGGCGTAAGACGATTTACGACGTTCTACCTAAGGACCTGCCGCGCCTGATGCCCATTGGCCGTTTAGATTTGAACACGGAAGGCTTGTTGCTGCTCACCAATGACGGCGAATTCAAACGCCAAATGGAATTGCCGTCGACTGGCGTGGAGCGGACATATCGCGCACGCTGCTTTGGTGACGTCAGTCAGGAACAGCTGGAAGAACTGATCCACGGCATTGAAATTGAAGGCGTCAAATATGGCAAAATCGACGCCAATCTGGAGCGTCGGACCGGCCGCAATGGTTGGGTTGAAATGACGCTGACCGAGGGCAAGAATCGCGAAGTGCGCCGTGTCCTCGAACATCTTGGACTCGAAGTCAGCCGCCTGATCCGCACGCGTTATGGGCCGTTCGTATTGGGCGAGCTTGCACCGGGCACCGTCGGCGAAGTGCGCCGCGTTGACCTCATCGAATTTCGAAAGACATTGAAATAATGCGGATCATTTCTGGGGAGTGGCGTTCACGTCCGTTGGTGGCGCCCAAGGGTGATACGACGCGGCCAACCGCCGATCGTACGCGTGAGACATTGTTTTCGATGCTCACCAGTCGGCTGGGTTCATTCGAAGGTTTGCGGGTGCTCGACCTTTTTGCAGGCTCAGGCGCGCTGGGGCTTGAGGCTTTGTCACGCGGCGCGGCGCATTGCACCTTTGTCGAGCAGGACCATCTCGCGCTCGACGCGCTTGAAAAGAATATCGCAAAGCTCGGCGGCAAAGACCGATGCGATGTCCGAAAATCATCAGTACTGTCGATGGGCAGCGCTTTGAAGCCCGCGGACATCGTCCTGATGGACCCACCCTATTTGAGCGGTGCGGGGTCTGTCGCGCTCGACAAGCTTGGCCGCTTTGGATGGTTTGCACCCTCCGCATGGATCAGCGTCGAGACCAGCATCAAAGAGGATGTCGAGGTCAAGGGCTTCACCGTCGATACCGTGCGCAACGTCGGCAAGGCACGGATCACATTGCTGCGTCCGGATCATGAACAGGAATGAAAGCCGCGCCAAGCCGGCGGCGGCGTGTTGATTGCCGCCGGCCTTGTGATTCTGGACGGGCGGCTATTTCGCCGGGCGTAGCATCCAAAGCCCGGCAAGGCTGAAGAGCGCAATAGCTGCAAGATAATAGCCGACATATTCGAGGCCTGATTCCGATAGTTTCAAAGCGATGTTGGGGGCCAGCGCGCCACCCAATATCCCCGCTGCGTTGAAGCAGATCGATGCACCCGTATAGCGCACCCGCGCAGCGAACAGCCCCGGCAGCCACGCGCCAAGTGGTCCGTAAACCAGCCCCATCACAAAGAGCAGCAGCGAAAGATACATCCCGGTGAGCATCAGGTCACCACTGCCCAGCCATGGCCCGGTTGTGAAACTTGCGCCAACCAGCGCCGCGCATCCAATCGCTAGCACCTGGGCCGGGCTGGTACGATCGGCCCAGTAACCCGAAACAATGATACCAGCGGCCATGAACAGGATCGAGATGAGCTGGATGCCCAGAAAGGCCTCGCGCGCGATGCCCAATTTGGTTGTGCCATAGCCGAGCGCAAAAGCGGTCGAGAGATAAAAGATCGCAAAGCAGGCGATCGCCGCAAATGTGCCGCCGAACAGTTGGCGTGGGTGGGTGCGCACAACCTCTGCCATCGGAACGCGCGGCGGTGGAGCCTCTTCCAGTGCCGCGGCAAATGCTGGCGTTTCGGTCAAACGAAGGCGGACCCACAAACCAATGCCGACCAGAAGCGCGCTCAACACAAACGGAATGCGCCAGCCCCATTCACGGAACTCGGAATCGCTGAGCATGAGGCCAAGTATCAGGAACAGGCCGTTCGAAAGGATGAAACCCACGGGCGCGCCGAGTTGCGGGAACATTCCATAGCGCGCGACCTTGCCCTTGGGTGCATTTTCAACCGCAAGCAACGCTGCTCCGCCCCATTCGCCGCCAAGTCCAAAGCCCTGACCGAAACGCAAAAGGCATAGCAGCGCCGGCGCGATCCAACCGGCAACGGCGTAGGTCGGCAGCAGCGCAATCAGGAAAGTCGATACGCCCATGATCATCAACGACCAGACAAGCGTTGCCTTGCGCCCGATGCGGTCGCCATAGTGACCAAATACCAGCGCGCCAACCGGCCGGGCGATAAAGGCCAACGCAAAGGTCAGCCAGCTTTGCAGCAACTGAGCCTCGGGGCTCGATTGCGGAAAAAATAGCGGGCCAAAGACCAGCGAAGCGGCCGTTGCGAAAATATAAAAATCATAGAATTCGAC
>DBOA01000171.1 GCA_002299195.1 Sphingomonadales bacterium UBA658 | reverse complement strand
ACTTTCGCGCGTATCCCAACGCTCGACGAAGTGCCCTACCCAGTTAAGATGGAACCAAATTTGGTCGTCGAATTCTATTCGCGTTAATCTTACAAACCATCTTACGAAAAAGGCGGTCCTTGTGGCCGCCTTTTTTATTTGAGCCTGACCGACGGGTCTGGCAGAAGGCGCGCAATAATATTTCCCCCTTAGGAGAATTTCATGCGCCTGCTGTCTCTGGCCCTTGTATCTGTTCTGGCTCTCACGACCGCCTGTCAAAAGAATGCGTCGTTGGACGTCTCCATGGACGCCCTGCCGCAAGTCGAAGTTCCCGCGCTTTCCGAAGCGACGATGAAGGACGTGACACGCGAATTGTCACTCGACAGCTATGAAGGCCGCGCACCGGGTTCCGTCGGCGAAGAAAAGACCGTCGCCTATTTGATAGCCAAATATAAAGCGGCAGGACTTGAGCCCGGCAATAACGGCAGCTGGACGCAGGATGTGCCGCTGATCGAAATCACTGCGAAAAATGTATCGGCGCTCACAATTGCCGACCGCAGCGGCAAGGCGATGTCATTTGCCTATGGCAACGAATATGTCATTGGCAGTTACCGCGAGACACCCAAAACCGATATTAAGCAAAGCGAGATGGTCTTTGTCGGCCACGGCATTGTCGCCCCTGAAAAGGGCTGGAACGACTATGCTGGCGTCGATGTTAAGGGCAAAACCGTCGTCGTTATGATCAACGACCCCGATTTCGAAAATGAAGGTCTTGATGGCCCGTTCGGTGGCAAAGCCATGACCTATTACGGACGCTGGACATATAAATTTGAAGAAGCCGCGCGTCAGGGTGCTGCTGCCGTTTTGATCATCCACGACACTGCCCCTGCGGCATATGGCTGGAATGTCGTCAACTCCAGTTGGACAGGCACGCAATTCCTGGCGCAGTCAAAGGATGGCGGAAAGAGCCAGACAAAAGCCAATGGCTGGATCCAGAAATCCGTAGCCAAGGAAATTTTTGCCGCCGCTGGTCAGAATCTCGACACGCAAATGGCCGCGGCCAAGCAAAAAGGCTTTAAGGCGGTTCCGCTGAACCTGACCGCGTCGATGAACTTCGAAAATGACATCGCGCGCAAGGCAAGCAAGAACGTCATTGGCGTCATGAAAGGCACCAAGCGCCCTGACGAATATGTGCTCTACACGGCGCATTGGGACCATCTCGGTCGATGCACGGCCGCGGCCGACGGCGACGACATCTGTAACGGTGCAGTGGACAATGCCACAGGGACTGCAGCTTTGGTCGCATTGGCAGAAGGCTTTGCCAAAGCCGGCGCGCCGGAGCGTTCGGTTGTGTTCCTTGCGGTGACGGCTGAAGAAAGCGGCCTGCTTGGTTCGAAATTCTACGCCGAAAACCCCGTCTTCCCGCTGTCGCAAACCGTGGGCGGCGTGAACATGGATGCGTTTTCCATGTCTGGCCCGGCGAAGAATTTGACCGTCATCGGCAAAGGCAAATCACAACTTGATCTCTATCTTGAGGCTGCGGCAAAGTCCGAAGGACGGATACCTGAATCGGAACCGACACCGGAAAAGGGCTTTTACTACCGCTCTGACCATTTCAGCTTTGCCAAGCTTGGCGTACCGATGGTGTATTTCGAAGGCGGCGACGATCTTGTCACCGGCGGTAAGGCTGCTGCAATGGCCGCCGCGGAAGATTATGAAAAGAACCGGTACCACGCGCCCGGCGACGAATTTGACGAAAAATGGGATTGGTCCGGCGTCATGTCCGATTTGAAACTATATTATCGCATCGGGCGGATGTTGGCGATGACCGACGCATGGCCAAACTGGAATGACGGCGACGAATTCCGCGCTGTCCGCGACAAGAGCCGCAACGGGAAATAAGCCAATGACGTTCCGTATGCCCGCCGAATGGGCGCCCCATGAAGCCGTCTGGATTGGCTTTCCCAGTTCTGCAGAATATTGGGGTGCGCCGCTCCAACGCGCACAGCAGCAGATGGCCGCCTTTGCCAATGCGGTGCACGCATCGGGTCAAGGTGAACGCGTGCATGTGATTGCCGGTAACGCAGAGGCCATGGCCGTCGCCCAGAGCCTAGTTGACGCTGGCGTCCATGTCGAGCTGCGCCAAATTGGCGATGTCTGGTTACGTGACACAGGGTGCATCATCGTGAAAGATGGCGATCGGCGGATTGCCCGTAATTTCGGTTTCAATGGTTGGGGAAACCGGTTCGACTATCCCGGCGATCAAACCATTGGCCATGAATTGGCCGCAGATTTCGGTTTTGAAATTGTACAGGCGGAATGGATATTTGAGGGCGGATCGATTGACGTCGACGGTAAAGGGCTGGCCGCGACAACCGTCGATTGCCTGTTAAACCCGAACCGCAACCCGGCGCTTGATAAAGCCGCGATTGAAGACCGGCTGCGTTCGGACTTGGGGATCGAACGGTTGCTTTGGCTCGGCGACGGCCTCGCCAACGACCATACCGACGGCCATATTGATAATCTGGCGCGCTTTGTTGGCCCGAACCATATTCTGGTTCCAAGCAGTGCCGGAACCGACGATCCAAACAGCGCAGTCTTTGAAGATGCCCGCGCGCGCGCAGAAGCGTTCGGATGCAAAGTAACGCTGATGCCGTCGGTTGGCCGTTTTGAACAAGATGGAGAAATCGTGCCGGCAAGCTATATGAATTTCTACATCGGCAACCGCACTGTCGTCGTACCGATCTATGGCGGCGCTAACGATGACGCAGCGATTAAGGTGTTGGCAAATATCTACCCCGAACGCGACGTGATCGGTGTCATGGCGGATGCGGTATTGACCGGCGGCGGAAGCTTTCATTGTTCAAGCCAACACGTGCCCGTTTGACTATATTGGATATCGACGCGAAACATTGCATATTCCCAAAACAACCAACCAAGAGGACGCCCCCAATGAAAAAGACTTTTCTGATTGCCCTCGCCGCGACTGCGCTTGCAGCACCTGCCTTTGCTGACCATCACAGCATGAGCAAAGCCGAACATGACAAAATGCATAAGGCACATACCGAACGCCTTGCAAAAATTCTCGCCGACCCGTCGCGCGGTGCAGATGCCAAGCGCGATCAATATCGCCACCCTGCCGAAACGTTCGAATTCTTCCGTTTGCACCCTGATCACGTCATTGGCGAATATGCCCCGGGTGGCGAATGGGTTTCGCGTATCCTTGGCCGTTATGTGAACGAAAAAGGCAAATATACCGGCCTGTATTTCGGCACGAAAAGCCATTTCAGCGATCAACAGAAAACCGGCATCGCGGCGAGCATTGCAAAGTTCCCTGCTGATGTCGCGGCAGTATCCGGACGTCCGGCGACAGATTTCAACGCGTTTTCACTCAGCGAAATTCCAGACGGCGCAAAGGGGTCGTTTGACCGCATAATTGTGATGCGCATGCTGCACAATATGATGAACTGGAACATCGCGGACGCCGAAATCAAGGCGATGCGCGACCTATTGAAGGACGATGGCTTACTGGGCATCGAACAACATCGCGCCAAGGCAGATGCGCCGTTCAGCTACACCAATGGCACCAAAGGCTATATGCGTGAGGCCGACATCATCAAATTCATGGAAGTGAACGGATTTGAGCTGGTCGCAAAAAGCGAAGTCAACGCCAATCCAAAGGACAGTGCAAATTGGCCCGATGGCGTTTGGACGCTTCCGCCAGCATTGCGTTTGAAAGACGTCGACCGCGCAAAGTACGAAGCCATCGGTGAAACCGACCGCATGACGTTGCTGTTCAAAAAACGGCCTTGATTGTTGAATTAGCGTTGCCCAGCCAGCCGATGCCCCTCTTAATGCCGTCTATTTCGCGGTTGGGGCATGGCCGGTGGGGCACGTTGGTTGCTGGCATAGCAACAACAATATTATTGTATCTGGTAACAATCGTGATTGCAGCGCGTTTCGGCGTCCGGCTATAGACGCGGCATGACCCGAAATATCACCGTTGCCGCGTTGCAACTGCCCCTGTCGGCAAGCGAAGCCGAAAATATCGATGCTGTATGTGACCTCGTGTCACAGGCTGCAGAGCAAGGCGCGCATATCATCCTGCCGCCGGAACTGTTTTCAGGCCCCTATTTCTGCAAAACGCAGGAAGAAGAACATTTCGCACTCGCGCGGCCAACGCGCGAACATCCGTCCGTTATCGCAATGGCGAAACTTGCAAAGCGACTTGGCGTGGCCATTCCCACAAGCTTTTTCGAACGCGACGGCGCGCATTTCTACAACAGCGTCGCGATGATCGGTCCCGATGGCGAAATCATCGGCATCTACCGCAAAAGCCATATTCCCGACGGCCCCGGCTATCAGGAGAAATATTATTTCCGCCCTGGAAACACCGGGTTCAAAGTTTGGGAAGTCTTTGGCACGCAAATCGGCGTCGGCATCTGTTGGGACCAATGGTATCCCGAATGCGCACGGGCCATGGCGTTGATGGGCGCTGAGCTGCTGTTCTATCCCACCGCCATCGGCGCAGAGCCACAGGATGCGACGTTGGATACACGGCACATGTGGCGCCGGGCCATGGTGGGTCACGCGGTATCAAACTGCATGCCCGTCATCGCCGCAAACCGCATCGGCGCGGAAAACGACCATGGCGGTCAGGCGCAAAAATTTTATGGCACCAGTTTCATCGCCAACGAATGGGGCGATGTCGTCTGCGATTTGGATGATGCGGAAACCGGCATATTGGTCGCAACATTCGATCTGGACCAAGCCCGCGCACACCGCGCAAGCATGGGCTTCTTCCGCGACCGGCGCCCGCAATTGTACAGCCGGCTTGTAGAGGATATTTAAGCTGTCACATCTCTACCTCATCGGCATTGGCTCTAATCAGCCACATGCAATCATTGGCGCGCCCAACAAGGTGATCGTGCAAGCGGTCGCTGCGTTGGAGATGGACGATATCGACGTCTTCGCGCATTCGGCAACGATCCAATCCAGCCCCATGGGGCCCTCCTCACGCCAGTTTGCAAATGCCGCGGCGCTTATGTCCACCGACCTTGAACCCCCTGCTCTGCTGGCGCGTCTGCAAGAGATTGAGCACCACTTCGGTCGCGTCCGGCGCGGGCAAAGCTGGCGCGCGCGGGTGCTCGACTTGGATATCCTGTTGTGGTCCGGCGGCGTGTGGGCGGACAGCAATCCGGCCTTGGCCATTCCCCATCCCGGGCTGTGTTCGCGGGGATTTGTCCTGACCCCTGCGGCCATGATTGCCCCCGATTGGCGTGAGCCGCTGACGGGCCTGACCATAAGGCAGCTACAATCGCGATTTAACCGACCAAAGGCGCTTGACCGCACAAGTTCCCGCCATTAGGGGGAGCGCTCTCGCACGGACCAATTCGCGGTCTGGTTGGGGGCCCTTAGCTCAGTCGGTAGAGCAACTGACTTTTAATCAGTAGGTCGCTGGTTCGAACCCAGCAGGGCTCACCATATATTTCAATGACTTATCTAGATCTTCTGGGTTCGTTGTTGTCGATACGGTGGCGCTAGGCATCACATAGGTTGCACCGCAACCAGGAATTCTCCCAAACGGTGCGATCCGTAAGATGTTGAGATGGGTGTCTGTTAAGAAACGCGCACCATTATCGCGAACATTTCAGCTCGTAATCCGCCTTTGCCCTCAAGTCGTCCGGTACCAGTTAGACGTTCATGGTGCCAAACTAAGGCAGTCTCTCGAACGTCAGGCCCGCATGCGCCTCAAGCCGTTTGATCAGCTTGTCACCTAAAACCGTTGCTGGCGTCCAGAAGCCGCCCGGAACATCGTCAGGCACATCTTTGGCAAGGCAGGCAGCAGCCTGAGACAGCATCTTTGCCGTTGATCCATAGCCTGGATCTCTGTCTCCCGTGACGCGGCAACGGATCGTTTCGCCTTTGGCCGTTGATCCGAGGAAAACGATATCAAAATTCCCCTCAAGCTGCGCTTTTTCGCTTGGCCCCTCACCCGGCTTTGGCAACACAAAAGTTTCCAGCAGCCAGCGGATTTGGGGCACGGCCAGACCGATCATAAGGGCATTGGCACCCCAATGCGCCGCGCGCGCCTTGTGTTTGCCGGAACCGCCCTGCCCCGTCACGACGGCTTCCTCATATTTGAATGCAGTGCCATAGCTGTTGTTGCTGAGGGCGTTTGACCGATGCACAACCCGGGTGTTGATGCCCGCCATGATAAATGGCGCAATCCAACCACCATAAACATTGTCATATGCGATCGTCACATCGGTCTGCGCGATAGTGAACCCATGGCTTTGTGGGCAAAGGCTATAAGGGTCTTTAAGTTCGCGTCGCAGATCGGCGTCGCTGACCGCTTCTTTGACCATGTTGATCATGCTTGCGATGGTGCCGCCGGACGCGCCGCCTTTCATGCTGACAACCCGCATGTTTATCCGGTCACAACTATACCCGAATTGCTCCAATGCGCCGCGCTGCAGGAAATGGACACCCAGATCGGACGGTATGCTGTCAAAGCCACAACAATGCACAATCCGCGCACCGCTTTTGATGGCGTCAGCTTCATGCCGCAATTGCATTTTGCGGATCCACTGCGGCTCGCCTGTTAAATCGCAATAATGGGTCCCTGTGGTGGCGCAGACCTGAACGAGCAAGTCACCATAAAGCGCATAGGGACCGACCGTTGACATGACGACAGTGGTTTGCGCGCACATTTGCTTCAGCGCATCTTCATCCGCAGCGTCAGCAACGATAATGTCTATACCCGGCAGTCCAATGGTATCGCGGACCTGCTTAAGCTTGCTGAGCGAACGCCCGGCGATGGCCCATTTAACTGATCCATCGGCAAACTGCTCTTGCATGTAACGCACGATGATCTGGCCGACAAAGCTGGTGGCCCCGTACACGATGATATCAAATTTCTTTTCGGCCATTTTTATTCCCCCCCGCGCAAAGCAATTTTGAACAATTGCCCATCATCGATAATGTTAGATGCCCGCTTCGCACATTGGCGCAGGATTGGGCGCTCTGTCAAACATCTCGGTCCCGCCTATGCGCGTCTATCGACCGGAAAAGACAAACGGAGCGGCCGTTGCCGTTGGTTTTTGTTGCGCACAATCGGAACTTCACAATCTGCGCATAGGAAAAGCTCTTATGACTTGCTAAGCATATCTTGAAACTGAGATCATTGACGGGGCAAGAATGTCTTGTTTGCGGGCAGCGTCCAGTTCTGACAGTAGCGTCTGTAGGAAGAGATCAGATTATGACGAAAACGCTGACCCATCTTGAGCGCCTTGAGGCTGAGGCAATTCACATCATGCGCGAGGTTGTGGCCGAGGCGGAAAAGCCCGTCATGCTGTATAGCGTCGGAAAAGACAGCGCCGTTATGCTGCATCTGGCGCGCAAGGCGTTCTACCCCTCGCCGCCGCCGTTCCCGTTGCTGCATGTCGACACGACGTGGAAGTTCAAGGACATGTATGCGCTGCGCGAAAAAGCCGCGCGCGATGCGGGTATGGAGTTAATCGTTCACCAAAATCCCGAGGCGATTGCACGCGGGATCAATCCGTTCGA
>DBOA01000219.1 GCA_002299195.1 Sphingomonadales bacterium UBA658 | reverse complement strand
AGCCATGCGGGCCGCCAGACCATGCGGGGCATCAATCCACGTCCAAAAGCGCCGTCAGCGGTCAAGCTGGGCCTGCCCGGCGGACAATTTGGAATGCCGGTTGCATTGACCGAGGATGAAATTTTAAACCTGATTGGCCGTTTCGGCCAAGCGGCACTGCATTGCCAAAATGCCGGCTTCACGGGCGTTCAAATCCATGCAGCGCACGGCTATTTGATTTCCCAATTCCTCAGCCCGAAGTCAAACCAGCGCAACGATCGTTGGGGTGGCAGCCTCGTCAACCGCGCCCGCTTCCTGATGTTCACCGTCAACACCGTCCGGACTTTAGTTGGCCCTAATTTCCCGATTTCGGTCAAGCTAAACAGCGCGGATTTCCAGCGCGGCGGTTTTGCTTTTGAAGACAGCCTTCAGGTGGCCCGCTGGCTTCAGGATGCGGGCGTTGATCTTATCGAGATATCGGGCGGCACCTATGAGCAGCCCAAGCTATTGGGTATCGAGGGGATGGAAGCCGAAGAGACGCAAGCCGTCGCCGAAACCACACTCGCACGTGAAGCTTATTTCGTTGATTTTGCAAAAGCGATGAAGAGCGAGTTGACCATTCCATTGATGGTCACGGGCGGTTTCCGCAGCGCGTCCGCCATGGAACAGGCGCTGCGCAACAAAGCGGCGGACGTTGTCGGATTGGCGCGGCCATTATGCGTGATGCCCGAAGCGCCAAAGCGGCTGCTCGGTGGCTTGGCGATGCTGCCCAAGGTTGAAAACCAGCTGAAGCTTATGCCCGAGTGGCTATCCAGCCTACGCAAGATAAAGGCCGTGCGCGGGATTGAAGGCTTTGCGACCCAATATTGGTTTTACAGCCAGATATACGCGCTGGGACGTACCGGCCGGACTAAGCCGGCCGTCACGGTCTTCGAGGCTCTACGTGAAGTAGAATCCTATCAAAGAAGCTGGCTTAAAGAGCGGCGTGCCGCGAAGGCTTAATCGCCTTCGCCGGGCTCAGCGCTGAAATATTTGTCGAATTTGCCTTCTTCGCCCTTGTGCTCGTCTGCGTCTGCAGGCGGCTCGCGGCTGGATGTGATATTCGGCCATTCTGCGCTGTAGGTTGCGTTCAGCTCAAGCCATTGTTCCAAACCGCTTTCGGTGTCTGGCAAAATCGCTTCTGCAGGGCATTCGGGTTCGCACACGCCGCAATCGATGCACTCATTTGGGTTGATGACGAGCATATTGTCGCCTTCATAGAAGCAATCCACCGGACATACTTCAACGCAGTCCATATATTTGCAGCGGATGCAGGCATCGGTAACGACATAAGTCATTGGCGGAACTCTCCCATACAGAACGGCGGATTAGCCGCTTCATTTCCTCTGCCTATTGCGTGGCGCAGGGGGAAGTCAACGCCGGATTGCAACGAGTCGCCAATTTTTTAATCGATACGTTGATAGAAAAGCTGCGCCTCTGATGCCGGACCACGCCGAACGGGGATAGAGAGCAGCTTTAAAGTCAAAACAGCATCGCCCAATGGCATGGTGATGATGTCGCCAATGCGCACCGCGGCGCTGCCCTTTTCGATCCTGCGGCCATTCAACCTTATATGGCCAGCCTCTGCCCAACTCAACGCAAGCGAACGGCTTTTGGCCAATCGCAGAAAGAACAGCAGCTTGTCGATCCGCAAGGTTTGCCCGACCTTCTAGAGCTTGAGGCCCTTAAGCGCAGCCAATTGCAAAGCCAATGCAGACGGCGGTGCACTTGGCTTTGGTGCTGGCGGTGCGCGATCGGGCTTAGCCTTCGGCTTTGCCGACGCATGCGGCTTTCGTTCTGCGGCAGCCTGCGGCCTGCGCTGTTCGGGCGGGCGCGGTTTGGGCATGCCCACCCAACGCCAATGCGTCAGCACAACGGGCGCTGCTTCTTTTGGCGCGGTTTGCTCTGGTGCAGCGGCGTCGGCGTCGGCGACTATTGCTTCAACTGCGGCTTCAGCCTCGGGCGCTGGTGTTGCTTCGACTGGCGTGTTTTCTTCGACCACGGACGTTTCGTCAGCCGGAACGGCATCAGCGGCCGCTTCGGCGGGGCGGAAACCGGCATCGCGCATCAGCGCTTTCAAACCGGCCTCGCTAATGCCCAGCGAGGTTGCAAACGCCATATCCATGCCAAAGGCATTGTTCTGCCCGCGCGCTTCATGCGCTTTTTTGATCACGCGTTCGGCCAAATCGATACGCACATATTCATCACCAATCCGGCGATAGCCCGCATTTCTGGCCTCCGACGGGTTCGCAAAATTCCATGTTTTCAAATGCACCGCGCTTTCGGGTGGAAGCACAGGCATGGCGCGGCTGTCGCGTGCGGCAAACAATGCGGCGCGCCATTTGGCGGCAGCGGGTTTCAACGCGGCGTGGTGATAAATATCAAGCGCGCCGAAAACGATTCCGCCCTTGCGTGCGGCACCGCGGGCTTCCTTGGGCAGCGCGGCGATGGCGTCAGCAAGATAATGCCGACCCGCAATCCCGCCTTCATCCGCAAGACGCACGGCAAGCGCACGAACGTTGCCGTCGACATCGGCTTGCTGGGCCAAGTCGAGCAATCCGACAATCCCGCCCATCGCCTTTGCCAGCTGGCTTTCAATCCAGCTTTCAGCGCGCGTGACAATCTCGCGCAGGGCATCGCCCTCAAGTCCGGCGACGGCCTTCATTGGCGTAAATGCAGGTTGCAGCAGCGTGCGGCCTTTGGTCAATGTGCCCAGAAGATCATCCTTCCAGAAGATCGAAGGTTTACCCTCCCCATCGGCTGCGAGCGAGAATTCGCTATCCTCTGCCATAGATACGTCCTTTGCCTTTTGTCTCAAATGCGCTGCCAAATGTCGTTCTGCGGCAGCCAATAATAATTTACGGTCACCCGCTTTTGCCGCCGGGTCAACCCGAAAGGCAAATCCTTGTAAAGTCCCAATGTCCTCGCCATCGACAAGAACGCGATTATCCTGCTGGATTTCAACGGGTAACAGCCCGACATCGCCAGCACCTTTGCGCAGCAACATCGACGTCCGTTTGTCGACAAACCGCTGACGCAGCGCATCGTGCAATGCATCCGATAATTTTTCTTCTAATGCGCGTGCGCGTTCGGCCATCGCTGGCGGGTTGGCCAGCCAATCATTCCGGTGCGCGATATAGGTCCAAGTCCGCACCGCTGCGATTCGGGCAGACAGCGTGTCGACATCGCCCTGAATATTATCCAGCCGTGCCAGCTCATTTGCGTAAATGCCGTGCGGAATGACGCGCTCACCCTGCCCCAGATATTGCCACAAGGACGCGACAAAGCGGCTATGATGTTCCTCCCCCATTTGCCGGAAATCGGGCAAGCAGGCCACTTCCCACAACCGCGCCACATCAACAGGGTGCCGGATCAGCGATTTCACGTCGGGCATTTCGGCCAAGCGCTTGAGCACCAAAAGGTCGATGACCTTGGGCGCGGGCAACAGGCCCGGACGGCCCGGTTTTTTCTCAAGATCCGCGATCAGCGTCGCGATGTCGTTAAATCTTGGCTTTGCCTCGCGCCAAAACAGCCAGTCCAACCGCGGGAAGCTGTGCCCTTCAATCGCCAGCACTTCTTCGGGGGTAAATTCGCTGCCTTCGCCCGCGAGCGTGCCAAAGCTTCCGTCCCGTTGGTGTCGTCCGGCCCGCCCTGCAATTTGCGCCATTTCGGCGACGGTCAACCTGCGCCTGCGCGAACCGTCAAATTTCGACAGGCTGACAAAGGCGACATGCGCGACATCAAGGTTCAGCCCCATACCAATCGCATCGGTGGCCACGAGATAATCGACCTCACCCGACTGAAACATCGCCACCTGCGCATTGCGGGTGCGCGGCGACAAAGCGCCCATGACAACCGCAGCACCGCCGCGCATCCGGCGTAATGTTTCGGCGACCGCATACACCTGCTCAATCGAAAACGCGACGATGGCAGAGCGTTTGGGAAGGCGAGACAGCTTCTTTGCGCCGGCATAGCTTAATGTGGAAAAGCGCGGGCGAGAGATGATCTCCGCATCGGGCAGCAGCGACCGGATGATCGGGCGCAGGCTTTCCGAACCCAAAATCATCGTCTCCTCTCGCCCGCGTGCATGCAAGATGCGGTCAGTGAAAATATGCCCGCGTTCGGGGTCCGCCCCCAATTGCGCTTCGTCAATCGCGACGAAGGCAAATTCCCGGTGGATCGGCATGCTTTCGACGGTGCAGCAATACCAGCGCGCCTGCGGCGGCTCGATCCGTTCCTCGCCCGTAATCAGCGCGACATTTTGCGCGCCTTTGATCGCCACCAGCCGGTCATAGATTTCCCGCGCCAGCAACCGCAAAGGAAAGCCGATCATCCCGCTCGAATGGGCGCACATCCGCTCAACAGCGAGATGGGTCTTGCCGGTGTTCGTTGGACCTAAAATGGCCGTGAGGGCTGAACGGACTGGAGGCAAAAGTTTAGGTGGCTGTCAATTCTGCGGCGAGTTCTTTCAAGGGAACTTCGGTGTTTGCCAATTGTTCAGCCGAAGGCGACAAGCCCTCTGTCACAAAGGCGCGGCCCTGCACATAATCCTTGGTGGCGTTCACACAATCGAGGGCGATGACGCGGCCCGATTTCAAATAGATCAGCGAAAAGCTGCGTGCGTCCAAGTCGCCGCGCAACACAGTCATGTCATAACCCGCGCTGATGCCAACGGTTTGAAGCCTTAAGTCATATTGGTTGGACCAGAACCACGGCACCGCATGATATTCGGTCAGCGCACCCGTCAGGCTTTTCGCCACGGCATTGGCCATGTCATTGGCGTTCTGCACCGATTCCACGCGCATGATATTGCCGCCGGCAAAGCTGTTGGCATGGGCCGCGCAGTCCCCAATGGCAAAAATATCTGGCAAGGACGTCCGGCAATAAGCGTCAACATCAACACCAGCGCCGCCCGCGGCACCCGCCGTTAACAAAGGCGCAACCGACGGGATGATACCAATGCCAACGATAACCATTTGCGCGGGGATAACTTCGTCATCGGCCAAACGCACGCCGGTGGCGACGTCGTCGCCTTCAATCGCCGCGATGCCGACGTTCAGACGCAGATCAACGCCATGGCTGCGATGTTCGGATTCATAAAAGCGCGACAGCGGCTCGCCAGCAACCCGCGCAAGCACGCGATCCATCGCCTCCAGCACAGTCACTTTCTTACCCATTTTGCGCAGCACCGCTGCGGCCTCAAGCCCGATATAGCCGCCGCCGACAATCACAACGTCCGCGACATCATCCAAGCCTTCGACCATGTGATCCACATCGGCCCGGGTCCTGACAACATGCACACCGCGCAGATTGCCCCCCGTGACCGGCAATTGCCGCGGGTCGCCGCCTGTGGCCCAGATCATATGGCCGTAAGAGATGACTGTGCCGTCAGAAGTCGTGACGGAATGCGCAGTGGCATCAACCGTCTCCACCCGCTGGCCAAGCAGCATATCCACCGAACGTTCCGCCCAAAACGCAGCAGGCCGGATCATGATGCGTTCAAACGCCTTGTCGCCCGCAAAATAGTCCTTGGACAATGGTGGGCGCTCATAAGGATATTCAGGCTCGGCATTGACGATAGCGATGCTGCCTTCGAACTTTGCCTGCCGCAATGCGATGGCTGCCTGCGCACCGCCATGGCCGCCACCGACGATGAGAATGTCATAATGCATCGTTAAAGATTCGCTCGTTAGGAAAATATCAAAAGTGCGGTAAGCAAAAGGTCAGCAACTGGCTAGTCCCATGCTTGCGGCACTATCAAATAAATGGCAGAGGATGGCGATGACTTTAGACTTTGCCCTCGGCGAAAATGCCGACATGATCCGCGATACCACCAAGCGCTTTGCGACGGATAAAATCGCGCCCTTGGCCTCCAAAATCGATGCCGATGACTGGTTTCCACGGGAAGAATTATGGCCAGCCATGGGTGCGCTTGGGCTTCACGGCCTGACGGTCGCGCAAGAAGATGGCGGCCTTGGCCTTGGCTATTTGGAACATGTTGTCGCTGTTGAGGAAGTCAGCCGGGCGTCGGCATCCATCGGGCTGTCGTATGGCGCGCACTCCAATCTGTGCGTCAACCAGATCGCGCGTTGGGCCTCGCCCGAACAGAAGGCGAAATATCTGCCCAAGCTGATTTCGGGCGAACATGTCGGCAGTTTGGCGATGTCCGAAACCGGCGCAGGTTCGGACGTGGTGTCGATGAAGCTGAAGGCCGAAGCGGTTCAGGGCGGTTACATCCTGAACGGTACGAAATTCTGGATCACCAATGCGCCTTATGCAGACACATTGGTTGTTTATGCCAAGACCGCGCCTGAGGCTGCATCGCGCGGCATCACCGCCTTTCTGATCGAGAAAGGCATGGAGGGTTTTTCCATCGGCCAGAAAATCAACAAGGTCGGGATGCGCGGATCGCCCACGGCGGAGTTGGTGTTCAACGACTGTTTCGTATCCGAAGAACAGATGATGGGCCCGTTGCATGGCGGCGTGGGCGTATTGATGTCAGGCCTTGATTATGAACGTGTTGTGCTCGCCGGGCTTCAGCTTGGCGTGATGCAGGCCTGCCTCGACGTCGTCTTGCCCTATGTGCGCGAACGCAAGCAGTTCGGCAAACCCATCGGCAGTTTCCAACTGATGCAGGCAAAGATTGCCGACATGTATGTCGCGCTCAATTCTGCGCGCAGCTATGTCTACAATGTCGCGCGGGCATGCGACGCCGGGCAAACCACCCGCTTTGACGCAGCAGGCGCAATATTGTTGGCAAGCGAAAACGCCGTGAAGGTTGC
>DBOA01000213.1 GCA_002299195.1 Sphingomonadales bacterium UBA658 | reverse complement strand
CACGCCCAGCGATCGCGTCGGGTTCAAACGACCCGTTTGCGGGCAACCCTGATTTGCGCCGTAACGACCCATGCCCTTGCGGTTCCGGGCAAAAATATAAACACTGTCACGGCGCGTATTAAAGGCATTGAACGGGGAGGGCGGGGATGATCTGGTTGGCAGGATTCTTCGCTCTCGTCGCTTTTGTGTATGCCTCGGTCGGTTTTGGCGGGGGGTCGACCTATACGGCGTTGCTGGCGCTATGGGGCGTTGATTATCGGCTAATCCCGGTCATCGCCTTGTTATGCAATATCATTGTGGTGACAGGCGGTAGCATCCGCTTCATACGCGCCGGGCTCGTGTCTTGGCCGCAAGTCATGCCATTGTTACTGGTATCCGCGCCTCTCGCGTTTCTGGGCGGGCTTGTGCCGCTGAAGCAATGGATTTTCCTCACGATATTGGGCGGGGCATTACTTGCATCTGCCATTGCCCTGCTGCTTCAGCCTGAAAAGCTGTCGGCGCGTACGTTGCCCAAGCCATTGCTGTTGGCAATTTCTGGCGGCGTAGGCTTTCTGGCTGGTCTATCCGGGATTGGCGGCGGCATATTCATGGCGCCGATATTGCACCTTATCCGCTGGGCGGAGGCGCGGCGTATTGCCGCCTTTGCTTCGCTCTATATATTGATCAATTCGGCCGCAGGGCTGGCAGGGCAGGTCAGAAAGGCTGGGGCACAGTCGCTTGCCGCGCCTGCGATGGAATATGGCCTGTTGCTCGCTGCGGTGCTGGTCGGCGGGCAAATCGGAAGCATATTCGGAATGCGCTATTTATCGCCTCGGCTTCTGCGCATCTTTACCGCGATATTGGTCGGCTACGCCGCGCTGCGGCTGCTTTGGCAGGCGCAGGGGCTTTCGTAATATAATAAGCCGGCGGACCTAACGAACAATGTCGGTCGCCTTGGTACACCCCGCCTTGGACAGTGAATAGCGTCAGGCAAGAACCAGCATATTTTTATCGCGCATGATCCGCTTCGCAAGACTGAGTTCCATCGCTTCCTGGCCCCCGACATGTTCAATTAGCGCATTCAGTCGTTCGCCTGCTTCACCTGCGCTGTTCGCCGCCAGGTCTTGTGCTCTGGCGAACATCCAGAGCATATGTGGCGCGCTGCCCCGCTTCATTGTCACGCAGCGCCAAGGATATTCCACTTTCCCGACATTTGGATGAATTTGTGGCTCTCCCGATTTCGAGACCACATCGCCAGCGTTCTTGTGCGCCGCCCATGCATTGAAGCAGCCGGCATCGGCTTTCAATCCGGGCGTCCAGTCGGCAAAGACAATTTTGAGCACAGCGATGAGAGTTTCGGAAACGGTATCCTGGCCGCAATAGTCCTCAACATAGCCCGGATATTCGCCGTCGCTGATTGGCACAGAGTTCATCCGTTCCGTCCAACGGAACAGGTTGGGTGCCTTTGTCTTCATCAGCATGGCTGGAACAGGATCGCGGCCGAGATGCGCGAACAACGGCGCCATCATGCCAAAGTCCCCGCGGCACGGCCTGCCGCCCAGCAAATAGGGATGATGCTGAAAATGGTTATCCAGCGCATCTATTAGCGCCAGATAGGAATCTTCCATCGCAGCGACGACCTCTGGAAGGACACCAAGATTGGGTAAGAAACCGGCAAAAAATTCCATCGTCCGTGCTGCAGATTCGCGCCGTGCAGAGCGATCCGTTCCCGCGACCATTGCGCGCCCGAATTCTGCACGCAAAAATGTCTCCTGCTCATCGCGGTAGGACCAGCGATAGTGCATCGCCAGCGGCAGCAGATATTCTGAACCAAAGGCATCAAAAATCAACGACACCCACTGTTGCACTGGCGATTGGGGCTCGAGCAGGGGTTCAGCATGGCGCTGCTCCAGAAAGTCTATGATATCGCCACTGTCCTGGATAATCTCGCCATTGTCCGTTTCGAGCACGGGTACAACAAAATGACCGACCGCAGGCAGTATCCTGCTGGCAAACTCGGGATCGGACGGATACCGCTCGCGAAAAGGCAGGCCCTTCTTGATGAGATAGGATCGCGCCTTACCCGTATAGAGAGAATGGGCTGAGCCCCATAATGTGTATGTCATGCCAAAACCCTAACCGATGAACATGTAGCGTTCAACACGCCAGATTAAATGGCTCGGCCGAAAGTGTATCGAAAATGGGTGCGCGCCAAAGGATATTGAATAACATATAAATTATTCATTGCCGTAATAGGCAAAAATGGCTCCCCGGGAGGGATTCGAACCCCCGACCAATTGATTAACAGTCAACTGCTCTACCACTGAGCTACCAGGGAACAGCCCGATACGCTCGGGCAGAGGCGCGCCTATAGCAGCGCTTTTTCGCATTTGGCAAGCGCCCATTGCCAGTTCAGACAATAAATTGTTCCATTGCAATGCGATCATCCAGCGCATGTTCGGGATCGAACAAAAGCGTGAGTGATCGATTGCGGTCTAACGCCACTTCTACTTGCGCAATGTCGCGGATCTCGCGCTGGTCGGCAACCGCGCTGACGGGGCGTTTGCTTGCCTCCAAAATGTTGATTTTGATGACATAGCGGTCGGGAAGAATGGCACCTTTCCAACGGCGGGGCCGGAACGGACTGATGGGTGTCAGCGCCAGCAAAGACGAATCGAGCGGCAAGATGGGGCCGTTTGCGGACAGGTTATATGCGGTTGAACCAGCGGGCGTGGATACCAATATGCCGTCACTGATAAGCTCCGGTATCACCGCCCGGCCGTTGACAGAAATCTCCAGCTTGGCTGCTTGCCGGGTTTCGCGCAGCAGCGACACTTCGTTGATTGCGGGCAATGTAAACTTCTGACCGCTGACGGTTGTGATATCCGCCGTCAGGGGACGAACGGAGAATGACTTTGCACGCTGCAGCCGCGCGTGCAGGTCATGCAGATCCCAGCTGTTCATCAGGAAGCCGATTGTGCCCAAGTTCATGCCGTAGGCAGGAATGTCGCGGCGGCTTTCCAACAATTGATGCAAAACCTGCAGCATGTGGCCATCGCCGCC
>DBOA01000156.1 GCA_002299195.1 Sphingomonadales bacterium UBA658 | reverse complement strand
TAGGCAGCAATCTGATGCCCGCAATTATCGCAGTGAGAGCGCCCCGCCGCGACACTTTTGCCAGTCGGCCACCGACTGCACATGGCGGCGACGAAGCTTCCCCAGATCGCACCCACCGTCAGTTGTGAGGCTAGCAGGAACCATAAAGGCAATCCCGCAACTAATGTGCTTACATGTAACAGACCGCTGTTCAGAACCGGCCCTTTTGCACAAGGCGATAGCCGCCAGCGACCGGACGGAACCCGGCAAGCGTAAGCATCGTACCCTGCTCTACCGCCTCGGTTTCAAGCGTTACGGTCACCGTGTAGCTGCCGTCCGCGGACAGCCGGATGTCGGCGCGTTCCATGGCCGATTGGCTGACCAAGGGCAGCAAAATCCCAGCACCGTCACAGCGCGGTTGCCCAAGCATGCCATTTTGCAGGTTCAGCCCGGGCAAACTGTCCGACATGATCAGGCGAACTTGCCCCCCTGCCTGCATGCAACGCCCCGCCGCAAATTTCACGGAGAAGCCTTCAAACTGGATGTTTTCTGCTGGAAAAGGCGCAAAAAGCGCAGCGACCGGAAGTGTTGCGTTCAGATTATTGACGGACATTCCGCCAAAACCGCGCGACACTGTCCCGGTAAATCCGGGCCGATAGGGTGCATTGCCCCGCGACAATAGGATGTCCGCGCGGCCCAAAAACAAAGGCCCGACCAAAAGACGCGCATTCACATCGCCGATGGGCAATTTGCCAAGGCGCAAGTCACGGATCGACCCGTCCCAGATGATGCCGTCCACCTTGCGCGCCGAAACGCCCTCACCGCCCACAATGGTCCGCAGCGGCATGAATAGGATCACCGACAGAATCAGTAGCACAGCGCAGGCGACGACCAGACGGCGGCTCATGGCGCATCCTGCTGCAACTGGGCATCGACGGTGACACTGCCATTGGTGCCGGTGCGCAATGTAAGGCCGCTGACGGTTATATTCTGGCTCTCAAGCTCCGTCAGCCAGGCGAGCAACGCAGGCGCACGTGCCTGATCGATACGAAAGCGCATTTGGCCCGGCGCGGCATTGCCGGACGTGATGATGTCAAAGCCCTTTTCGCCTGCACTTTGTGTAATCAGCACATCGATATTGGCAGGAGCTGTTGCACGGGCAACGCGTGGCTTTGCCAGTGCGGCATCAACCGTGGCGACAATGCGCCCACGACGCTGCACCGCGGCGTCATGGTCAAGCTTTGCCTGCTCGGCGGCGGATAAAACCGGCATAATAATCCCAAAGACCAGCACCACAAACGCCGTCAGCACGCCGGCTGAACCGACAAGCCATTGCTCACGCCGCGTCAGCGCAGCAAACCACACACGTGCTGCAGCTATCATGGCATCCTCATCGTAAGATCGACCAGCGTGGCGCCCGTCGCGTCTGTACGCGGTGTGGCGGTGATGGGAAAACCATCCTGCTGTATGGCGAGTAACGTCTGGTTGATATTGTCGGAACTTGGCGCGGCCAAAACGACCGTCAGAACGCCATCTTGGCCAAAGCGCATGTCACGCACCGAAACATTGGGCGACGCTTTCACACTGCGCCACAACGCGGCCGATAATGGCGAGAAGCGCCCTTGCATTATGCCTTTTTTGCGCATGGCAGCGGCCAGTTGCGCCTCCGCTTGATCAATATCGGTAATCGCCGGATCAACCTTTTGCGCCGCGGCAAGCGCGATGCTGTTTTCACTGCTGGTTGCGCTCCAATATTTCTCAACTGTCACCAACATGGTCAGCGTGCTGATCGCCACAAGCGCGATGCACAGGCGCTTGATCCATTTCAGCTGTTCTGCCGTTGCCCAGATGGACCGCACTTTCTTGGCAAAGATACCCTCGCGCAAATTGAACGGCGGTTGCTGGCTCGCTTTCAAAAGCATTGTCCGCACTGTGTCCGCGTTCAAAGTCTCGACGGCGGTCTCGCCTGCAAAAATGCTACGGAAAACAGGCTCATCCGGCATCGCGAATTGCGCGCTGCGAAGGACGTTCACACCTTCAAACGCGGCCGTGACGACCACGTCCGCAGGCGGGTCAATTGCGAGGCCAAATGGCACAACAATGTCCGGGTTCACGCCGTGCGCTGCTAGGCGATCCAGCCCATATTGCATCACTTCGGGCGCGATTGTGGCTGTGACATAATCATCGCCAACATGCTGCGCCGCGCTGGCGTGCACCAGCCCAAGTGATTGTTCGGCGGCGCGAAGCTTGGCCACGCCTTCTGCTTGGCGCGCCTCCAGCCCTTGCAGCGAAAACCAGCTGCAGCGCACATCAGCAGGCGACACCACAGCCATGACGGTTTCATCATCCGCCGAAGGCATAAATTCGGCCAATGAACCGACATGTTGCCACACGCCGTCCGTCACGCGGAAAAGGGCAGGATCATCGATGTCGGATGACGGAAAGCGCAGGATGACGACGGTCATTCCTCTTCCCCCCAACTGCGCCAAATGACGCGCGCAGGCGCAGGCGAGGCGACGATCATCGATTCACCAGCGAGCGCCAGTTCCCCAAGCGATACCCGTGTATCCAGCAAGAAATAATTGCTCGTCAGTTTGACCTGCCCTTGAAACAGAGGTGCCGGCTCCAACGCTGCCAGTTCGGGGGCAGCCCAGAATCGAATGAGGCTGCCATAGCCACTCGATGGCCGCTTGGCGAGATAGCTCCGCGCGGTCGCGATATTCAATTTACCTGGCGGGAAAAGCATCACCAACAATGGCGCCTGTTCGGGCAACAACGTATTGACGTTCAGCGGCGACAATATGGTTTCGGGCAGAACGCAAATCCAGTTCTGCAGCTTGCTATAAATGGCGGGGCTCACGCCTTTTACCGCGCGCAATTCGCTTGGATGGGCAAACGGCCGATTGGCAACCATATAAGGCACTGGCGCGGCGCGGTACGCATCATCCTCTGCGCCATTCGGCAACGGGGTAATATCGCTATCGGCCCAATCTGCTGCTGCAGCTGCGATTGCGCGGGCGGCATTCTCATCGGTACCAAGAACCACCAACAACGACGTCAACTGATCCTGACCCGCCGTGCTGGCCTGATATCGTTCCTCCGACTTAGTCACCAAGCTGTTAAGGTTAAAACAATTTCCCGCATCGCGCACTGTCGCCGTTGCCGTACCGATGGGAATAGGCAGGCTTTGTGGAGCCTCCAGCCAGCCGCCTGCCAAAGTGGTCTGCGCAGCATCGCGTGCGACCAAGTCCTCAATCCGCGCCACCGCAATCGATTCAGCGGCGTAGGTAAACATCCGCGCCTGCGCCAAAGCATTACCATTGGTGGACAATTTGCTCGACAGGGTTAACCGGTCCAGCGTCGTCGCTGCAATGACCGAAAGTACGGCGACCATCAGCAATACCGACAGCAACGCCGCGCCGCGTTCAGATGACTTGGGCAACATCAGCCAGCCGCCCCTTCTTCTGCACTCGGCGTTGGCAAGATGCGTGTCTGCGTCCCCACAAGGAACAACATACGCTGTTCCGGCTTGCCCTTGACGGTAACGGTCAGGGCGATTGCCCGTGGTAAGGCGTTCGCATCGGTTGCGGTCCAATCGCCCCGCCATTGCCCTTTATCGTCCCGATATTCGGCGGTCGCTGACACAACATCCTCAAGCATTGTTGCCGCGTCAGCAGGCGCAGCACCGTCAAGCATCGGCCAGCTCAGACGTTTCAACGCGCCATTCTCAAGCACATAGGTCACGCGCTGCAGGCCCGCGCGTGGCGCAGCATCAAAATTGGACCAGCCCCCCCGCACCAGCCCGAATATTCCGCCGGACACAGTGGCATCGCCTTGGGTAAAGGCGGGCACGGGCTGTCCGGATTGGTCACGCACTGGCCGTGCGATGGCTTGCGCAAGGTCTGCCTCCAGCGCGTTCGTCAGCCGCTGCGAAAGCGCCATTTCGCCAAGACGTTCTTTGACCGCAATTTGCGTGTCTGTGCCTGACCGCAAAAGCGTAACGCCCGCAACCGAAATGAGCGCAAAAATGGCCAGCGCCACAAGCAGCTCAATCAGCGTAAATCCCGCCTCCGATGGTCGTCTCGCATTCATTGTTCAACAGGCCTTGCGATCGTCAGACGCGCCTTACGCAAGGCCGCATTGCCGGTGCCGACAACGTCGATGTCGACCATCACGAGGCGCGTGTCGTCGGTTGGGCTTGCGGTTGCCGTCCAGCGCCAATTCTGGCCGCCATTCATTTCTTCACCGCGTGTTTCGCCCAAGGTGGGCGGCGCGGGGCTTGACAGGATTTCGACCGCCACATTGCGCGCCACTTGCCATGCCATGCCGCTGTCGCCCAAATTGGACGTGGAGCGCACCGAATAGCCCTGCAGGCGGACCATCGCCAGCGCAGCAAGGCTGAAAATCGCCAGAGCAACCATGATCTCCAACAATGTGAAGCCATTTTGTGTTGGTTGTGAATTACCGGACAATGCGCACGTCTCCGGTCGCGGCCAGCGCAAGTGTTACGGTTACCTCATCATGCTTTAGCGTAATATTGGCTGCGCTTGATGGCATACCTGTGCTGTCAAAGGCGATGCGCATTTGCCGCGTACCAGCCATTTGCACAGAGGTGCCACTTTTCCAATCCGTCGCTGTAAAGGGTGCCTCGGACAATGGTTGCCATGCACCGGCATTCCGCGCCTCAAAACCATAGCCAGACGGGCGCACGGTTACTGCCATGCTGCGCGACTGCAATATGGCGTGATCGCGCAAGGCAGCAACGCGCGCGGCAAATTGCTCCGCCTCATCACGTGCACCGCGATCGGTTGACTGCACCGTCATGACGACCGCTGCACTCGCAATGCCGATGATGAAAATAACCACCATCAGTTCCACCAAAGTGAAACCGCGTTCATCGGCTTTCATATGCGGATGGATTGACGGCTTAGTCGCCGTAAATATCGGCATTTTCATTCTCGCCACCCGGCGCGCCATCGGCACCAAGCGAGTAGATGTCAAAAGCGCCGTTCTTGCCCGGCGTTGTATATTGGTACGGGCGGTTCCACGGATCCGCCGGCAGTTTTTTGATATAACCCACGCTGCGCATGCCTGCAGCGGCAGGCGGCGTGACCAAAGCCTGCAATCCGGCACCGGCATCTGGATAGGTCAGATTATCCAAACGATATGTCTCAAGCGCTTGTCCCAAGACAGCTATGTCAGCCTTTGCCTTTTGCACCATCGCCTTGTCTTGATTGGGCAAGACATTGAGGGCGACGATGGTCGTCAGCAGCGCGAGAATGAACAAGGTCACCATCATTTCGACCAAGGTGAAGCCATTACGCTGGGCGGCCGCCGCCTTACGGCTAAATTTCGCCGACGGACGGCTTGTGTCAGTGAAAAGATTAAAAATGATGCGGAGCATGACTAAAGTCCCGTGAGGTTTTGGAGTTGAAGTATAGGCAGCAAAATTGCCAAAATGATGACAGCAACGACACCGCCCATCGCGACGATGATGAGTGGTTCGAGCAGCGACAAAGCGGTGCTGGTGAAATTATCAAATTCGCGCTCAAGATATTCCGCCGCGCGTTCGAGCATCGTATCCAACTGCCCGGCGCTCTCGCCGCTTGCGGTCAAATATACCAGCAGCGGTGGGAAAACCCCGCTTGTGCGCATCGCGCCCGACAGACTGCCCCCGCTCCGCACCGATTCAACGATATCGTCATTGGCGGCGGAGAGCACTTTATTGCGAATGGTGCCACCGGTCAGGCGTAAGCCCTCCAGCAACGGCAAGCGGCTCGCGACCATCGTTGCCAAAGTCCGTGCCATGCGCGCAGCGTGCAGGTTGCGCAGCAGCTTCCCAAGCAACGGAATGCGCAGCACCGTGCGGTCGACCGACAGGCGGAACGCCGGCCGCTTAAGCGCTTGTGCAAACAGCAAGCCACTAAGGACAGCAGCGATAATAAGCACCCAATAATAATTCGCCAAAAACGCGGATATACCAATGACGATGCGCGTAATCAGCGGCAGTTGCTGGTCGACATTGTCAAACTGTTCGACAACACGCGGGACCACAGAGACCATGAGGCCCATCACCACCAACATCGCGACCAGTGACAAAATCGCCGGATAGGCCAGCGCACCAATCAACTTGCCGCGCATCTCGGCCTGCCGTTCAAGCAGTACCGCAAGACGTTCCGTAATAAGCGGCAATGTGCCTGCCCCCTCGCCTGCGGCAATCATTGCACGGTATAATGGCGGAAAGCTGTTGCCTTCACGGCGCATGGCTTCGGATAGGCGCTGTCCCTCGACCACGCCTGCGTGCACTTCCGTCAGTATCTGCCGGACATGCGGCTGTTCGCTCTGACGACTGATCGTCCGCAACGCTTCCTCCAATGGAGAAACCTGCGCCAATGACGACAATTGCCGGGTAAACAAAGTCAGCTGCTTGGCATTCAAACGCGGCTGCCGCTTAATCGGCAGGCTGGCGAGGGCAGACGCGCGCGCGGGTGCGGGCGCAACGCTCACAATATAGAGATTCTTGGACGTCAGGCGATCGCGCGCGGCATCATCATTGGCCGCAGCTATCCGCCCGCGCTGTTCGCGGCCATCCGGGTCAATCGCATGATATGCGAATTCAGGCATCTACAATGTCTTCGCGGCGCGAAATGCGAATGGCTTCTTCGGGTGTCGTATGGCCCGCACGCACCAGTTTGCGCGCGGCTGCGCTTAGGTTCGGCTGATTCACAAAAGCATGGCGCGCCAAAATTGCTTCATCGCCACCATCGTTGATGAGACGGCGAATGGTGTCATCGACACGGACCGCTTCAAACACCCCGATGCGACCCTGGAACCCTGTATTGTTGCACTCAGGGCAACCAACGGCCTTATAAACCGCTGTCCCCTTGTCAAAGCCCAACAACGACGCCGCGTTACCATCGGCCTGAACTGTCTCGCGGCAGCTTGGGCATAGACGGCGCACCAATCGCTGGGCGACGACAGCACGCAAGGTGGAGGCGAGCAGGAATGGTTCAACCTTCATATCGCGCATACGTGTGATCGCACCCAGTGCATCGTTGGTATGCACGGTGGTGAGCACGAGGTGCCCCGTCAGCGCAGCCTGCACCGCGATATCGGCCGTCTCACGATCGCGGATTTCGCCAACCATCACAACGTCAGGATCCTGACGCAGTATGGCGCGCAGTCCTGCGGCAAATGTCATCCCGACCTTCGCATTCACCTGAGTCTGGCCGATGCCTTCGACAGCATATTCCACCGGATCTTCCACGGTGAGGATATTCCGCGTGCCATCGTTCAATCGCTTGAGGCCCGCATATAAGGTCGTCGTTTTACCCGACCCTGTTGGCCCTGTGACCAAGATGATGCCATTGGGTTCCGCCAGCGCCTCATGCAGGATTTTGAGCGTTTCTTCCGACATGCCCAGCAAATCGAGCGATATGCCGGCATTTTCCTTGTCCAAGATACGCATCACCACGCGCTCGCCTGCACGGCTTGGCAGGGTCGACACACGCACGTCGACAAGCTTGCCACCCAGCGTCAGACCGATGCGGCCATCCTGCGGAATGCGGCGCTCTGCGATGTCGAGGCGCGCCATGACCTTGATACGGCTGACGACAACCGGTGCGACATTAGCAGGCAAGCGGAGGCGTTCCTGCAACACGCCGTCGGCGCGCATGCGAATGACAAGGCCCGTTTCATATGGCTCGACGTGAATATCGGATACGCCCTGGCGGACAGCCTCAGCAATGATGCCGTTGATTAAACGGATAACGGGCGCGTCATCGGCGCTGTCGAGCAAATCATCTGCGCTCGGCAAAATGTCAGACAGCAGATCGCCATCGTTGGTTCCGATTGAGCTAGCCATCGCCGCGGCGCTGCCGTCCATCGCGTAATGGTCGGACAAATAACGGTCAAAGGTCGCATTGTCGGCAATTTCGACATCAAATGGCATCGACAGATAGCGCCGGACCTCAAGCAACATCAGCGGATCAGCGCCCTCACGCATCGCAACAACGATGCGACCATCGCTTTCATGCCGCAGCACCAGACCATGCGCCTTGGCAAAGGCATAAGGCAAATCGAGCAGAGGCGCGATCAAAGCCGGTGCAATAATGACGTCTGGCTCAACCGGTATATGGGATGCTTGCTCGGTCGTCCCCTCGTGCGATGTCATGATTGCGGATCCCCAGTGGCGGAAGAGACCGCGCTTGCGGGAACCTCCGCCGGTTGCAACGCGCCACCCGTCTGGGGCCGCGTCAATTTGCCATCAGCACCGATCATGATGTCATTTGTCCGAACATCCGCCGCAACGGGCGGCACAGCGCCCATATAATCGCGCAGCAATTCGTCGATGCTTGGTTCGGCATCTGGATTGCGCGTCAGCTGCATGTCGCGGACATAGTCATAACGTCGCGCAGTCAACCGATCTCCATCTTCGCGGCTACGCAAGATCGTCGGCCGAATGAATACCATCAAATTGGTTTTGCTGCGGCTGCGGCTGCGCGATTTGAACAGTTCGCCAATGAGCGGAATGTCACTCAAAAGTGGAATGCGCTCAAT
>DBOA01000202.1 GCA_002299195.1 Sphingomonadales bacterium UBA658 | reverse complement strand
CGCGTAAAATTAGAGGCTGTCTATTGCCTTGGCATGTGCTCGGTTGGTCCGGCGGCGTTGGTTGGCGACCAAGTCATCGCCCGATTGGACCAGGCACGCCTTAGTTCATTACTGGAGGCCATGTGACGGTCCGGATTTCCAATGACGCTGTTGCGCTCGCCTGTGGCGCGGATGCCGTTGCGACTGCTTTTGCCGCGGCGGGCGTGGAAGTCGAACGCGTGTCCAGCTGGGGCATGCACTGGATGGAACCGTTGGTCGACATTGACGGCGTGGGCTATAGTCAAGTCTCGGCCGATCAAGTTCCTTCGATCTTAAGTGGTGACGCTAAATCCATCGGACGGATTGAAGACCACCCCTTCATCGCCAAGCAGAACCGGTTGACGTTTGCGCGCGCGGGCAAAACGCGGCCGACATCTCTGGACGATTATTACGCAACGGGTGGCTGGCTGGGTCTTGGTCAAGCGCGCGCGATTGGCGCGGAAGCAACCATCGAAACAATCATGGCATCGGGCCTTCGCGGCCGCGGCGGCGCGGGTTTTCCGGCTGGCATTAAATGGCGGACGGTGGCCGACGCCCCTGCTGAACAGAAATATATCGTCTGCAACGCCGACGAAGGCGACAGCGGAACCTTTGCCGACCGGATGGTGATGGAAGGCGACCCGTTCATGCTGATCGAGGGCATGGCGATTGCCGGTTTCGCCGTCGGCGCGAGCAAAGCCTATATCTACATCCGTTCCGAATATCCGCACGCCATTGCCAAAATGGAAGCCGCTATCCGGCTGTCTGCGCATTTGATTGCGCCATTTGTCGTGGAAGTCCGCGTTGGCGCGGGCGCATATATTTGCGGCGAAGAAACCTCGCTATTGAACAGCCTTGAAGGCAAGCGCGGCGAAGTGCGCGCCAAGCCTCCCCTACCCGCGTTGGAAGGCCTGTTTGGCAAACCGACAGTCGTCAACAATGTGCTGACGCTGGCTGCCGTGCCATGGATATTGGCGCATGGCGGTGAAGCTTATGCCGCATACGGCATGGGCAGGTCAAAAGGGACGATGCCCGTCCAGCTTGCCGGAAATGTCAAACTTGGCGGCCTGTTCGAAGTAGCGTTCGGTATTACGCTTGGCGAGCTGGTCAACGATATCGGTGGCGGCACGGCAAGCGGTCGCCCGGTGCGCTGCGTTCAGGTCGGTGGGCCATTGGGCGCGTATATTCCGCCTGCCCAGTTTGATCTGCCCTTCGATTATGAGGCGTTCGCCGCGGCGGATGCGCTAATCGGCCATGCCGGGATTACCGTTTTTGATGACAGCGTCGACATGGCGCAAATGGCGCGCTTTGCGATGGAATTTTGTGCGATTGAAAGCTGCGGCAAATGCACGCCCTGCCGATTGGGCAGCACGCGCGGCGTCGAAACAATAGACCAGATTATCGCAGGCAACAATGTCGACGCCAATCTGGCTTTGCTCGCCGATCTTGCCGAAACCATGAAGTTCGGCTCACTGTGCGCGATGGGTGGGTTCACCCCCTATCCCGTTATGAGTGCCATCAAACTGTTCCCTGAGGATTTCAATCGATGACCACCATATTAGATGGTGGTATGGGCCGCGAATTGCAGCGATTAGGCGCGCCTTTCCAACAACCGGAATGGTCCGCTCTTGCACTCATGGAAGGGCCGGAATTTATCACCCAGGCCCACGAACGCTATGCGTTGGCAGGCGCAAAGGTGATCTCGACAAACAGCTATGCTGTGGTCCCGTTTCACATCGGCGAAGAGCGTTTCCTCAACCGCGGCACCGAACTTGCGCGGCTTGCAGGAAAGTTGGCGCGAGATGTGGCTAATCGGCATGATTTGATTGTAGCAGGTTCGCTGCCGCCGGTCTTGGGTTCCTATCGGCCCGACCTGTTTGAGGTTGAGGCAGCACGGGCAATCTTGGCAGTTCTGATTGAAGGTCTGTCGCCTTTTGCCGATATTTGGCTTGCCGAAACATTGAGCACATTGGCTGAAGCCCGATTGGTTGGCGAAATGCTGAAAGCCGACGCGCGACCGCTTTGGTTATCCTTTACGCTGAATGATGAAGGCAGCGCGATGTTACGCTCAGGCGAGACGATCGAACAGGCCGCCTCGCTGGCGTCCGAATTCGGTGCCGAGGCGATATTATTCAATTGCAGCGCGCCTGAAGTAATGGAAGAGGCGGTCCTCCGCGCCAAGCAGGCCTTGGGCACAGAATCGATCGCTATTGGCGTATATGCGAATGGTTTTGCCCACGCCGACGAGGAAGTGCCCGCCAATGGCGGCCTTAGAGAGATTCGCGCTGATCTTAATCCGCCCCGCTACTTGGACTGGGCACAAAAATGGGTGGCCTCAGGCGCAAATATGGTCGGAGGGTGCTGCGGAATAGGCCCGGAACATATCCGCGCGCTGAGGGACGGTCTGTCATGACGGATCGGCACGCGGCAATGAACCATTATTCATTGGATTTTGCATGAAGCGGCTGGGCGCGATCATTGCCGGCGGCAAGGCTACGCGCTTTGGCGCAGACAAGGCAGCCGCCTTGCTGAACGGCCAACCACTCATGGAACATGTCGCCGATGGCTTGCGTGATCAGGTCGACAAATTGATTGTCTGTGGGCGCGCTTGGCCGGGCATGGATTGGGTCGAAGACCGACCATTCGCTGACATGGGGCCTTTGGGTGGCCTGAATGCCGCGCTGCATTATGCGCAGCAAAATGGGTTTGATGCGGTGGTGACCGCGGGTTGCGATGTCGTGCCCGTGGCGCAATTTCCGACAGATCACCCGTATGAAAATGCCGTCTATATTGATGGTCATTATCTTTTTGGCGTCTGGCCGGTCGCGCTTGCGCCATTGCTGGACAGACATCTGCGTCATCAGGATAATCTATCTATGCGCAACTGGATTGCCGTATCCGGCGCGCAAGCAATCACATCCGCAGATGTTTTTCACAACTTGAATACACCCCGGGAGCTGGCACAATATGCTGCTCAACAGTCGAATATGGGTATAAGGTAGACATATGACATACCAGCCGCAAAATGATTTTGGGACCCCTGAAAGCCGTTCGGACGAAACCGTTTCGCTTACGATTGACGGCCGCAATGTAACTGTGCCTGCAGGGACAAGCGTAATGCGCGCTGCCGCAGAACAAGGCACGTCGATCCCCAAATTATGCGCCACCGATAGCGTTAAAAGCTTCGGTTCATGCCGACTGTGCTTGGTCGAAATCGATGGCCGCAGAGGGACCCCAGCGAGTTGCACGACCCCGGTTGAAACCGGCATGGTTGTGCGCACGCAAACCCCGCATCTGGCGAAATTGCGCAAAGGCGTGATGGAGCTTTATATCTCCGACCATCCACTCGATTGCCTGACATGCGCCGCCAATGGCGATTGCGAATTGCAGGATCAGGCAGGCGCCGTTGGTTTGCGCGATGTCCGTTATGACGTGCAGGCGACGCATCTGGGGCAGGAAAAAGATCACTCCAATCCCTATTTCGATTTTGATCCAAGCAAATGTATTGCCTGTTCGCGTTGCATCCGCGCCTGCGACGAAGTGCAGGGCACCCTCGCCCTGACCATGGAAGGCAGAGGCTGGGACTCAAAAATTTCGGCAGGTCTCGCGAGCGACAATTTCCTCGAGTCTGAATGCGTGTCTTGCGGCGCTTGTGTGCAAGCCTGCCCGACGGCGACGTTGGTTGAAAAGAAAGTGGTCGAAGTCGGCACACCCGAACGCAGCGTTGTCACGACCTGCGCCTATTGCGGTGTTGGCTGCACATTCCGCGCCGAAATGCGCGGCGAACAACTGGTGCGGATGGTCCCGTACAAAGACGGCAAGGCCAATCGCGGACATAGCTGCGTCAAGGGCCGCTTTGCCTGGGGCTATGCGCAGCATCAGGAACGCATTTTGAAGCCCATGATCCGCAAGTCGATCAGCGATCCTTGGCGCGAAGTCGAATGGGACGAAGCATTTGCCTACACCGCGTCCGAACTGAAACGGATTAGCGCGAAATATGGCCGCAACGCCCTTGGTGGAATCACCTCGAGCCGTTGCACCAATGAAGAAACCTTCCTTGTGCAAAAACTTATCCGGGCAGGCTTTGGCAATAACAATGTCGATACCTGCGCACGCGTGTGTCATTCGCCGACCGGATACGGCCTCAAAACAGCCTTTGGCACAAGCGCGGGAACGCAGGATTTTGACAGCGTTGAAGACACCGACGTCATCCTGATCATCGGGGCCAACCCCACCGACGGACACCCGGTATTTGCCAGCCGGATGAAGCGCCGTTTGCGCGGACAGGATGGTCGCCCGGGCGCAAAGTTAATCGTCATCGACCCGCGCCGCACAGACATCGTCCGTTCGCCGCATATCGAGGCGCAGCACCATCTTCCCCTTCGCCCCGGCACGAACGTTGCCGTGCTGACGGCGATGGCCCACGTCATCGTCACCGAAGGTCTCGCCGATGAGGCATTCATTCGGGAGCGTTGCGACTGGGACGAATATAGCCATTGGGCCGAGTTCGTTTCGCAAACCCGCAATAGCCCCGAAAATCTGCAGCCGGTAACGCTGGTGGATGCCGAAGAGCTTCGCGCAGCCGCGAGGCTTTATGCCACAGGCGGCAATGGAGCGATCTATTACGGCCTCGGTGTGACCGAACATTCGCAAGGCAGCTCGACCGTTATGGCCATTGCAAACTTGGCGATGGCGACCGGCAATATTGGCCGCCGGGGCGTCGGTGTTAACCCGCTGCGTGGCCAGAACAACGTCCAAGGCGCATGCGATATGGGCAGCTTCCCGCATGAACTTGCCGGATATCGCCACATCAGCGATGGCAATGCGCGGAAATTGTTTGAAGATGACTGGGGCGTGACACTGGATCCAGAACCCGGCCTGCGCATACCCAACATGCTCGATGCCGCGGTCGACGGGGTCTTCAAGGCGCTATATTGCCAGGGTGAAGATATCCTCCAATCCGATCCGAACACCGCCCATGTGTCGGCTGGGTTGGCGGCGATGGAATGTGTCATTGTCCACGATCTTTTCCTGAACGAGACCGCCAACTACGCGCATATCTTCCTGCCCGGATCGACCTTCCTTGAAAAAAATGGCACGTTCACCAATGCCGAACGCCGCATTCAGCCGGTGCGCAAGGTGATGACGCCGATGAACGGTTTAGAGGACTGGGAAGTCACGCAGCGGCTGGCGCAGGCGATGGGGCTGGATTGGAACTATACCCACCCGTCCGAAATCATGGACGAAATCGCGCGGCTTACGCCGACCTTTGCTGGTGTGTCCTTTGCACGGCTCGATGAAGCCGGCTCGCTGCAATGGCCAGTGACCGCAGACGCGCCTGAGGGATCGCCGATCATGCATGTGGACGGCTTCGTCCGCGGCAAGGGCAAATTCGTTGTGACAGATTATGTCCCAACGGATGAGAAAACCGGACCACGCTTTCCGTTGTTGCTGACGACCGGACGCATATTGTCGCAATATAATGTCGGTGCACAAACGCGGCGGACAGAGAATGTTGCTTGGCATCCCGAGGATTTGCTGGAAATTCACCCAGTGGATGCTGAGGATCGCGGCGTTAAATCGGGCGATTGGGTCAAATTGGCAAGCCGCGCGGGAGAAACCACGTTACGCGCCACCGTAACCGATCGCGTTGCCCCCGGCGTTGTTTACACCACATTCCACCATGCCGTAACGCAGGCGAATGTTGTCACCACCGACTTTAGCGACTGGGCAACCAACTGCCCCGAATATAAGGTTACCGCGGTTCAGATTAGCGCATCGAACGGGCCAACCGAGTGGCAGGAAGAATATGAAGCTTTTTCGACGCGCTCTCGCCGGGTCGAAACGGGAATTGCTGCCGAATGAATAGCGTTGAACGCCTCGTCCACATGGCGAACCAGATTGCAACCAATCTGGCGACCGACGATGCGCCCGTATCTGCGGTCGCCGATCATATTCAGCAATTCTGGGACCCGCGCATGAAAAAGATGATTTTTGCGCACGGGACCGCGGGCCTGTCTCCGGTTGCTGCTGCTGCCATCAGCTTACTGGCCGACGCGCAAAATGGCGCCTGATCAGGGTTCAAAACCAATCCATTTTTCCGTGCTTAAGCCTGATCAGGGCGCGACCGAAACCATAGAACGCAGCATCATTGTCGAAGCGCCTGTCGCAATCGAATATAATGGCATCGGCTATGCCGTGATGATGGCAACGCCCGTTGATCTTGAGGATTATGCTATTGGCTTTAGCATGTCGGAGGGGTTGATTAGCCGCGCTGACCAAATTTTGGCCGTCGACACACATAAGGCTGACTTGGGCTGGATATTGCGGATTCAGGTGCCCGCAGAAAACGCCGAAAAAGTCTTTGCCCGTGCCCGTCAGCGCGTTTCGGAAAGCAGCTGCGGGCTGTGTGGTATGGATAATCTGGAAGAGGTCATGCG
>DBOA01000192.1 GCA_002299195.1 Sphingomonadales bacterium UBA658 | reverse complement strand
GAGCCACAAAATCCGTTGCGACCGCGAATTGTTCAAATGGTGCACTGTGATGGTCATGGTTATTCTCCTGAATGATTTTGATAGATACGCGCGGCGATTTCCCGAACCAGCTTTGCTCCAACGATTGCAGTAACATCGTTGACGTCTCGGTCGGGATTAAGTTCCACGACATCCGCGCCGACAATTACCGAATTTTGTTTGGCAAGTATCGAAAGCACTTCGCGCACCGTCAGGCCACCCGGCTCGGGATGCGCCACACCCGGCGCCTCCGACGGGTCAAGGCCATCGAGATCAAAACTGATGTAGAGCGGCCCTTCAAGAACGGGAACATGCTCCGGCGAGAAGTTCAGCATCGGGAGTATTTCAACGCCATAACGCTCCGCCTGTTCACGGCAGTGGCGGTTCAGCGTCCGGATGCCGACTTGAACAATGCGCTTTGCATGGCCAGCTTCCAATATGCGGGCAAATGGCGATGCATGGCTGCGCGGATTGCCTTCAAAATCGGCATAAATGTCGGGGTGCGCATCGAAATGCAAAATGTTGAGCGGACCATGACGCGCCGCCAGAGCCGCCACCACCGGATATGTTACCGAATGATCGCCGCCCAGCAGCAGAGGAACCGCGCCCGCGTCCATCGCGTCAGCCACAGCCTTGACGATAAGCGCGTCATCAGCGGCGGTATCAACGTCCAAAAGCGGCACATCGCCGCGATCGACCAGCGCAATATCGGTTCCTATTTCAAGGCCGCACTCGGTCGATAGGTTACCGCGATCGCTAAATATCGCATGGCGAATTGCCGCCGGTGCCGCCGCTGCGCCACGTTCGAACGAACTGTTTTGATCTGTGGGCAAGCCAATCAGGTGAATCTGCAATGTCATTGATGCAGTTGTGCCCTAGTCACCCTGCCTGTCAAGAAGTCAGCGGCGCGCGCGGCTCTTCATATATCTGTGCACGGCAAAACAAAGTGACCCGCCCCGGGGTGGACCAGGACGGGTCGAAAGCAGCGGCCTCAGGCAAGGCCGCGCTTGTTCGCATATTTCTTAAACGTCGTCTTCCGCGTCAGGCCCTGTCATAAGGACTTCAGCGACTTCTTCGGTCTTGCCCCGAATGGCGGCTTCCAACCGTGCCGCGACTTCAGGATTTTCCGTAAGATAGGTTTTTGAATTCTCACGACCCTGCCCAATACGGATCGAGTCATAGCTGAACCAGCTGCCGGACTTTTCGACAATTCCCGCCTTCACGCCCAGATCCAAAAGTTCACCGGTCTTGGAAATACCTTCGCCGTACATGATGTCGAATTCGACCTGTTTGAAAGGTGGAGCGACCTTGTTTTTGACAACCTTCACGCGGGTTGTGTTGCCCACAATATCTTCGCCAGACTTAATCTGACCCGTGCGGCGAATATCCAAACGGACAGACGCATAGAATTTCAACGCATTACCGCCCGTGGTCGTTTCGGGCGAACCATACATCACACCGATTTTCATGCGGATCTGGTTAATGAAAATCACCATGCAGTTCGACCGGCTGATCGAACCTGTAATTTTGCGAAGCGCCTGGCTCATCAAACGGGCTTGCAAACCGACATGGCTGTCGCCCATTTCACCTTCGATTTCGGCGCGCGGCACAAGTGCAGCAACCGAGTCGATAACCAAAATGTCGACTGCGTTAGACCGCACCAACGTATCTGCAATTTCAAGTGCTTGCTCACCCGTGTCGGGCTGCGACACGATGAGGTTATCAATATCGACACCCAATTTCTTCGCATAGCCCGGATCCAGCGCATGCTCTGCATCGATAAATGCCGCCGTACCGCCTGCCTTCTGCGCCTCTGCAATTGCATGCAGGGTCAGCGTGGTCTTACCCGAGCTTTCTGGTCCATAAATTTCAATGACCCGCCCCTTAGGCAGGCCGCCAATGCCAAGCGCAATATCCAGACCAAGTGAGCCTGTAGACACTGCATCAATAGCAATAGCCTCACGGCTACCCAGCTTCATCGCCGAGCCTTTACCGAAGGCGCGATCAATCTGCGCGAGCGCCGCTTCTAACGCCTTTTCACGTTCCGAACTTTTCATACCGTTTGCCTGATTCCCATCGACCATTTTAAGACTTGCTGCCATTTTTCCACTCCTTTAGCGCCATGCCTGTTCCGAACCATCATCCGGAATAACCATTATGTACACCTTCTGTTCCAAAAGAACAAGAGCGGAACAAAATTATTTATACGTTTATTTTCAATATCTAAACTAATTAGGCTTCACGAGAGCATCGTGGACCGCTTCCGCAATTTGCTGAACTGAAAATGGCTTAGCAAGGAACGACACATTGTCGAGGCTGATCGTCTCGCGCAACTGCTCCTCTGCGTAACCTGACATTAACAACAGGCGGATGTCGCCATATGTCTCACGCAAATTGCGTGCCATTGTCGGGCCATCCATATTGGGCATGACGACGTCCGAGACGATGAGGTCATATCGCTTGCCTTCTGCAAAAAGTTCAAGCGCTTGCTCGCCATCGCTTGCGGTTTCCACGACATAACCCTGCCGAACCAACGCGCGCTCTGCGACTGCGCGCACCATGTCTTCGTCTTCAACAATCAAGACCCGCCCGCTGCCCCACAAATCCTTGGGCTTGTAGAATTCTTTTTTGCCCGTCCCGACAAAAGGCGCTTCACCGCGATGAACAGGCAAGAATATGTCAAAGCGTGTGCCTTGGCCGACGGTTGAATCTGCAAAGATGAACCCGCCCGTGATGCACCTCAAGCCGGACAGTCTCGCCAAGCAATCGCTTCAGCAAGCTGGATACGTCGGCCACAACATTCGCCAGTTGTAATATCTGCGGTCGCAATGTCTGCTGACGCGAGAAGGCAAGCAACTGGCGTGTCAGGCTGGCCGCGCGATTTGAATTGTACTTGATCTGCTGAATATCATCATAATCGCCATCGCCGGGCTGATGCCGCAGCAGCATGAGGTCGCAATATCCGATAATCGCGGTCAGGATGTCGTTGAAATCATGCGCAACACCGCCCGCCAGCTGCCCGATCGATTCCATCTTCGTTTGTTGGGCGAGCTGCCGCTTCAGGGTTATCTCTTCGCTATTATCCTTAAGTCCAAGCAGAACCGCAGCTCCACCAAGCCCGCGCACGCCAGCGATGGAGAGCGCAATGACTTCATCGGGTCGCTCTTTCAAGCGGATGGCGATGTCGCCTGACGTCATGGGCCCGTTGCCATAACGGCGAATGCTATCCAAGACCACGCCCTTGTCTTCAGAAATGACCAGATCGCCCGGATAAGGGGGCAATTTGGTTGGTTCTACATCCAGCACGCGGGCAAATGCGTCATTGGCAAACAGGAACCGGCCATCGCGATCAACAAGCGCCAGCCCCAAAGGCAGTGTGGAGAGCAATTGCTCAACATGTGCCAGCGCGAGGCCGCGCTCGACCTTTGCACCGTCTTCGTCCACCGCGAGCAGCAAGGCGGAGCCTTCCACATCATGTGCGTTCAACGGCACGTGCAAAAGCCGGATAGGCAAGCCGCGACGTCCTTCGCGTTCAAAAAAGACGCTGCCCTTGTCGTCCATCCGCACAAAATCTGCGAATGAACGGCCAGTGAGGGGAACTTGATCCGTGCCCGTTGCGCGCAAGGCAAAAGCAGCGTTTGCCGCACGAACGCAGCCGTCGGGACCAACGGCGACAACCATGACGCCGCTGCCGGGCATGGCACGCCCGATACGTCCGGTAATCAGCTCAATCGCAAGGCTTTCAATGGCAATCCGCTCAATGGGCGCGAGCCTCCATAATAGATATTCGTCAGAGGCGCCCGCGCGTGCCACCTTCACGCTATAGGCGCGTTGGTCCTTCGTTATAGTATCGATCTGGGCACTGCCGTCGCGCCATGCGGCACGACCTGCCGCAACCATCAACGATTGGCTCGCTTCATCCAACCCCAGATCCGGCGGCGCTTTCAGTCCGGGAAACGCTTTCGTAAAATGGTCATTTGCGCATAGCAGCTGACCAGCACGGTCACTTATGGCGATTGCAGCGTCGTTCAACTGCGTGGCAGCGTGGGCGATGGACCAGTCCGGCGGCGAGACATCGACGGTAACCTCGACCGAACCCGCATGACGGAAAAAGTGAATGAGCGCACCCGCCGCAATGATGACGGCGGCGCAGGAACCGACAAGAATGATGTTGCCCGTCGAAAACCACAATATCGCCAGCGATAATAAGGTTGCGAGCGCCAATACCGCCAGCTGACGCACATCCAGCTTGGCGGATTGGTCCATGTCCCCGCCAAATATCTGAAATTGGGTCGGCGGGGATATCTTGTTCAAAGCGGCTCCTTACCAGATGCGAACGCGGTCCTCAGGCTTGAGGTACAATTGCCCGTCTGCTTTTGGCTGGAACGCATCGTACCATTTGTCAAGATTGCGCACGACCCACGCGCGTTGTTCAGACGGGCTGTGCGGCTCGGTGATCAAGCGCTGACGCAAATTGGCCGCACGATAATTGCGGCGCCATAGCTGCGCCCAGCCAAGGAAAAAGCGCTGATCGCCGGACATTCCGTCAATCACCAACCCAGTTGCGCCCCCTGTTTAGACGGCTCTTGCATCACATGAGATTGGCTGTGCGCGAAAGCTGGTGTGGCAAAAGGCTAAAAAAGCTTATCCACGAGACGCAA
>DBOA01000160.1 GCA_002299195.1 Sphingomonadales bacterium UBA658 | reverse complement strand
CCGAGATTTTGGCCGGACATCAGCCCGGACCAGCAGGTGTAAAGTTGATCGATTTGAAGGACAAGTTTGTGCTTCCCGGTTTGATCGACAGCCATGTGCATCTCGGTAGCGATGCGGGCGGCAATGCAGCGTTGATTGAGGCTGTGACCGACAGCCCTGCCCGCGCCGCATACCGCACCGCCGGAAACGCAAAGAAGACGCTGATGGCGGGTTTCACCACCGTGCGCAATTTGGGCGATAGAAGCGGCGCGACACTGGCGCTTCGCGATGCCGTTGCGGCCGGTGAACTTCCCGGGCCGCGGATCATCGATGCCGGGCGTTCGATTTCGACGACCAGCGGACATATGGATGCGACACTTTCGGTTTCGGAAGATCTGCATAACAGTATCGACCAAGACAATTTGTGCGATGGCGTTGAAAGCTGTCGCCAGGCTGTGCGTAAACAAATTCGGCGCAGCGTAGATGTCATCAAAATTGCGACAACTGGCGGCGTTAACAGCCTCATCGGCTCGGGTCTTGGCCGGCAATTATTTGACGATGAAGTTAAGGCATTGGTAGATACAGCGCATTTATATGGCAAGAAAGTTGCTGTGCACGCCCATGGTGATGATGGTGTTAATGCAGCGCTTGCCGTTGGCGCCGACTCCATTGAACATGGGACGATGCTGACCGATGCGACCGTCAAATTGTTCAAAACGGCGGGCGCATATTATGTCCCGACGTTATCAACTGTGAATGGTTACCTTGAACGGCTTGCTGCGAACCCCAATGCCTATCCGCCAGACGTGTTGGCAAAGGTCAAATGGCGCATTGGCGTTACGGGCAAAAGTCTTGAAAAGGCATATCCTGCCGGCGTGAAAATTGCGTTCGGGACAGATGCCGGTGTCTCAAAACATGGAAAGAATGCTGACGAGTTCGAGCTGATGGTCAAGCATGGCATGCCCGCGAGCGCGGCCATTCAGGCTGCGACGATGAACGCGGCAACCCTGTTAGGCCTGGACAAGGAAGTGGGCAGCCTTGAACCCGGCAAAGCTGCCGATCTTATTGCCGTTGCAGGCGACCCCACATCAGATGTCACCGTTTTGAAAGCGGTGAAGTTCGTGATGAAGGATGGCCGGGTTTTTAAGGACGAATGATAATCCCGATCGCGGGATCTGCTTTGCCCTGAAATGTGTCGGTGAACGCGGGAATAGCATTGGTTATTCCAGTGCGTTCATCGATTTCCACGACACCGTCTACGGCGCCAAGGAAGCTTTTCCAGCTTGTGGCAACCGCTTCGCCAAAGCCTTTTGGACCAAGTTCCTGAATGGTGGCGACGGCGTGGTCGGGCGCGAAGAAAAGAATGGGCTTGGGGCCTGGCATTGCCTCGCCATTGCCGCCCGGGCTGTTCGCGCCGCGTGCATCGACATGCGTCGCACCGACGAGGCAGCTATATTTTAGATGCTCGCCAAGCGCGTCATGAATGCCGCGCAGCAATCCGCTGTTGCCGGCAAAATCAACGGCTACCGAGGCAGCAGCTGGCAAATTGCCAACGTCATCATATGCGATGACTTCGTCATAGAGACCTGAATTGGCAACGAATGCGACATTGCCTTTTGATGTCAGGCCAATCCGCTTGATTTGGGGCGACAAGTCCTTCGCAACGCTCGCGAGGCTCATGGATGTTTTTGACGACGCGCTGGTCATGACCAAATTCTGGGCGCCGAACCAATCTTCGCGGCGGAACATGGCTTCGATGAGGAATCCCGTTTTGAACAAAGGCCCAAATAGCATGCGCTCTGCCTCTTTGGCTGCATCATGCTCGGGGTCCGCATTGATGCGGCTATACTGGTTATAGATTGGGCTCATGGGCTGGCGATGGGCCGCAGTGTCGGTGAAGCCGCTGGCGCTTACTTTTCCGGGTAGCACGTCCAAATGCGTGCCCATCGGAAGATAGCCGTATACGCGCTCACCAACAGCGATTTCGGGGTGGCGGGATTCTGTAACCACCGCGTGCCCCCACATAGGAACGACGCCCCACGCGCCTTCCGCCGGAAAGAAGTTCCAGTACCCGAACATGTCGCCAATGACGGCATAGGTGATGTTGTTTGCGGTTACCGAGAAGCTTTCGATTTTTAGCCGGAGTGCGCCATCCGCCAATATGGGCAGGTCGGCATCATGGACCATATTTTCCGAAAGCTTCGCTTTGTTTACCCATATTGTCTGCGCCATGCCACTCTCCTCAACACATCAATGTGATTCATGCTTTGACAATCACATTTCAGTGTGAAAATAGCGAATCATGTTTCGCTATTCTGCGAATGTTGGAGGTCATATGTACACCCAGTTAATTGAAAAGCTTCGTAATCTCGTCAACGAAGGCGGCTTGTCCCGTTCGGGACTTGCGCGTGCAGCGGGTCTTCATGCCAATACCTTGCGTGATCTGGATGACGCAGGCTGGAATCCAACGGCGGAAACACTGCGTAAGTTGGAAAGCTATCTGTTTTCAAATGATGACACGCCAGCGCTCGTTCCGATTGAGGAAATCATCGAAGAAGCCCGCAATGGACGCATGTATATCCTGGTTGATGATGAAGACCGGGAAAATGAAGGCGACCTGATCATTCCAGCGCAAATGGCAACGCCGGACGCGATCAACTTCATGGCGACCCATGGCCGTGGCTTGATCTGTCTTTCGATGACAAAGGCGCGCTGCGAACAGCTTGCTCTGACGCCGATGGCGCGCGAGAACCGCGAAAGTATGCAGACTGCCTTTACGGTGTCCATAGAAGCGCGTGAGGGAGTCACGACCGGCATTAGCGCCGCTGACCGCGCACGCACGATTTCGGTGGCTGTCGATGCCTCAATGGGGCCGGACGACATTGTTTCCCCCGGCCATGTCTTCCCACTGACTGCGCGCGATGGCGGCGTTCTCGTGCGGGCAGGGCATACCGAGGCGGCCGTCGATATCAGCCGGCTTGCTGGTCTCAACCCGTCGGGCGTGATCTGTGAGATCATGAAGGACGATGGCACCATGGCGCGGATGGATGACCTTGTCGCGTTTGCCCGCATGCACAATTTGAAAATGGGTACGATCCGCGACCTGATCGCCTATCGCCGCAAGCATGACCATTTGGTCGAAAAGCGCGCGGAAATGAAGTTCCAAAGCAAGTGGGGCGGTGAATGGGTCGCAATGACCTTTTACAACAAAGCCACTGGCGACGAGACAATGGCGCTCGTGAAAGGGCGTATCGATCCCGAAAAGCCGACGCTTGTTCGTATGCACACGATGTCGATGTTTGTGGATGTGTTCGGCGAAGAAAACGAGCGTTCCGGGCTTCTTTCGCGCTCGATGGAGGCTATTGCGGCTGAAGGCGCTGGCGTTATCGTCGTGATAAACAAGCCGATGAAGGGCATGGTTTCGCGGTTTATGCAGCTTCGCGCCGAAGGTAAGCAGGCTGGCGCACCCGAAATCGAAGAGCTGCGCGATTATGGTGGCGGCGCGCAAATCCTGACCGAGCTGGGCGTGCACGACATGATTTTGTTGACCAACACGCATCACACACTGGTTGGCCTTGAAGGTTATGGCCTATCCATTGTAGGCGAGCGCGCGATCCCCGGTACCGGAGGCGAGTAATCGCGTGTCGGTCAGCGCCGGCCTTGCTTTGGCAGGTGTGTCCGCCTTTACAGCGGCCACGTCGCACGCCTTTTTAAAGGCAGGTGAAGACAAGTTAGCGGCGCGTGTCTGCTCGGCATTGCTGTGTGCAGCGTTGGCCTTGCCCGTGGCGCTATGGGCGGGAAATTTGTCACTTAATCTATGGCTGTTACTCGCGGGCTTTGCGCTGCTGAGTTTCATCAACCAACTTACGATGGTTGTGTCGTACGAAATCAGCGATTTTTCCCATGCTTACCCGCTGACGCGCGGCGTGGTTCCGCTTGCTATGGCGATGTTGGGGGTTTTCTACCTCGGCGACACACTGACTACGCCCGCAATCTTTGGCATTTTTGCGATAACATTGGGAATACTGGCGCTAGCACTTGGTCGGGGAATGAGCCGTCGCGGGTGGGGCGCCGCAGCGTTCACCGGGCTCACGACAATCATATATAGTTTATTAGCGGCGCAGGGCATGCGCGAAGCGGACAACATCGTTGCTTTTCTGGCTTGGCTATTTGTTACCGACGGCATTTTGCTGCCGTTCTATCTGGCGTGGCGGTTTCGGCGGGACGCCGTGCCCCGTTTGCGGTCGGCATGGCCCATGGGGTGGCAATCCGGTTTGCTGACTTTGATCTCTTTTGCGACGTGGTCGTTCGCCGTCCGGTTGGCTCCGGTCGGCGTGGTGTCGGCCATTCGCGAATCCAGCGTATTAATTGCGCTTGTCTTGGCGTCTTTGATGCTAAAAGAGCGTTTGGATCAATGGCGTATCGCCTCCGGATTATTGATCGTATCTGGTGCCGTCGCAATCGTTTTGGGAGCAGGATAATAATGGCAAAGTTTTTAATAGTTGAAGCGCGGTTCTACGACCATTTGAACGATATGCTGGTCGCCGGTGCGAAAGCCGCACTGAAAGCCAAGGGGCATGAGGTAGAGGTTATCACCGTTCCTGGTGCGCTCGAAATTCCGGGCACGATTGCCATGGCCGCCGAAGCGCAATTATATGATGGTTTTGTTGCCATCGGCGTGGTTATTCGCGGTGAAACCTATCATTTTGAAATCGTCGCTGGCGAAAGCGCGCGCGGCATCATGGCTTTGACGATGGACGGCATTGCCATCGGTAACGGCATTTTGACGGTCGAGAATGAAGAACAAGCAATCGTCCGCGCTGATCCCAAGCAGAAAGACAAGGGCGGCGAGGCAGCCATCGCAGCGATGGCCTTGCTAAATCTGCAAAATCGTTTCAACTGAAACGATGAGCGCACCGACTTTATCGACCCAAATCAACACCGAATCTGACGACTACAAAAAACGTGTCGCGCACAACAGTGCGCTGCGCGATGAACTGTGGGCAAAGGTTGCCGAGACCGCATTGGGCGGCAACGAAAAGTCGCGCGAACGGCATACGTCGCGCGGCAAGTTGCTTCCGCGCGAGCGCGTCGAACGTCTGCTTGATCCGGGCTCGCCATTTTTGGAAATCGGCCAGCTTGCGGCCAATGACCGCTACGATGGTGAAATTCCCGGCGCGGGTTTGATTTGCGGTATCGGTCGTGTCTCTGGGCGCCAGTGTATGATCGTCTGCAACGACGCGACGGTGAAGGGTGGAACATACTACCCGATGACCGTCAAAAAGCATTTGCGCGCGCAGGAAATTGCCGAGGCCAATCACCTGCCGTGCATCTATCTGGTCGACAGCGGCGGTGCGAACCTGCCGCATCAGGACGAAGTCTTTCCCGACCGCGACCATTTCGGGCGCATTTTCTTCAATCAAGCGAATATGAGCGCCAAGGGCATCCCGCAAATCGCCTGCGTCATGGGCAGTTGCACCGCAGGCGGCGCTTATGTTCCGGCGATGTCTGACGAGAGCGTCATTGTCCGCAATCAGGGCACGATCTTCTTGGCCGGCCCGCCATTGGTGAAGGCAGCGACGGGCGAAGAAATCAGCGCCGAGGATCTTGGCGGCGGCGATCTGCATGGCCGCAAATCGGGCGTGGTCGATCATGTTGCGGAAAATGACGAACATGCGCTGACCATCGTGCGCGATATCATCAGCCACTTAGGGCCAACCCATAAACCCGACATTGATTTAAAAGAGCCACGCCCGCCAAAATTCGACACCGAAGAACTGTATGGCGTCATCCCCGATGACGTTCGCGCGCCCTATGATGTGCACGAAGTCATCGCGCGCCTGGTCGACGGCAGCGAATTTCATGAGTTCAAGGCGCTGTACGGCACGACGTTGGTCTGCGGCTTTGCGCATATCTGGGGCATGCCCGTCGCGATCCTCGCCAATAACGGAGTGCTGTTTTCGGAAAGCGCGGTCAAAGGCGCACATTTCATCGAACTTGCTTGTCAGCGGCGGATACCGTTGCTGTTCTTGCAAAACATCAGCGGCTTCATGGTCGGCGGCAAATATGAGGCGGAGGGCATCGCCAAGCATGGCGCGAAACTCGTCACTGCCGTCGCCACGGCAAGCGTGCCCAAAATCACCGTGCTGATCGGCGGCAGCTTTGGCGCAGGCAATTACGGCATGTGCGGACGGGCTTATTCGCCGCGTTTCCTGTTCACTTGGCCCAATGCGCGGATTTCGGTCATGGGCGGCGAGCAAGCGGCAAGCGTGCTGGCCACGGTTCACCGCGACGCTGCGACATGGACGCCCGAAGAAGCCGAAGTCTTCAAAGCGCCCATCCGGCAGAAATATGAGGATGAAGGCAACCCCTATTACGCGACATCGCGCCTGTGGGATGACGGGATTATCGACCCGGCGCAGACAAGGGATGTGCTGGGGCTTGCCTTCGCCGCCGCGCTAAACGCACCCGTCGAGGAGGCGCCCCGCTTTGGGGTGTTCCGGATGTGAGTCAGATGATCCAATCCCTCGTTATCGCCAACCGTGGCGAAATCGCCTGCCGGATCATCCGCACGGCCCGCGCGATGGGCATTCGTACCGTTGCGGTCTATTCAGACGCCGATGCCAAGGCGCTGCATGTGCGGGAAGCCGATGAGGCGGTGCATATTGGGGCTTCTGCGGCGCGCGAGAGCTATCTAGTGGGTGAGAAGATCATCGCCGCGGCAAAAGCCAGCGGAGCGGACGCGATCCACCCAGGCTATGGCTTTCTTTCCGAAAACGCGGAATTTGCGCAGGCCGTGATCGACGCTGGCCTGATCTGGGTCGGTCCAGCACCTGCCAGCATCACCGCAATGGGTTTGAAGGATGCGGCCAAGAAATTGATGGCCGAGGCGGGCGTGCCCATCACCCCCGGTTATATGGGGGCAAATCAAGACCCGGCGTTCCTTGGGCAGCAAGCCGCCGAAATCGGCTATCCCGTGCTCATTAAGGCGGTCGCGGGCGGCGGCGGCAAGGGGATGCGCAAGGTGGATGACGCGGCGGACTTTGCCGACGCGCTCGCCTCTTGCCAGCGTGAGGCTACCGCCTCGTTCGGCAACGCGCATGTCTTGATCGAGAAATATATCCAGCGCCCGCGCCATATTGAGGTGCAGGTGTTTGGCGACACGCATGGCAACATCGTCCATTTGTTCGAACGCGATTGTTCGCTGCAGCGCCGCCACCAGAAGGTGATCGAAGAAGCCCCTGCGCCGGGCGTAACGCCATATACCCGCGAATTGATATGTAGCGCCGCTGTTCGCGCAGCAAAGGCGGTCAATTACGTCGGAGCAGGCACAATCGAATTCATCGCGGATTCTTCCAAGGGTTTCATCGACCCGGACCTTGTCTGGTTTATGGAAATGAACACGCGGTTACAGGTCGAACATCCTGTGACCGAGGAAATCACCGGCGTCGATCTTGTCGAATGGCAGCTGCGCGTGGCGAGCGGTGAGCCGCTTCCGCTTCGGCAAGATGAGTTGAGCATTGATGGTCACGCAATCGAAGCGCGGCTCTATGCCGAAGATCCGGCGAAAGGCTTTTTGCCGAGCGTCGGTCGGCTAGAGTTTTTCGAACTCGACGGCAGTATTCGGATTGATACAGGCGTGTGTCAGGGGTCCGAGGTATCGCCATTTTATGACCCGATGATTGCCAAAATGATCGCCCATGATTTGGACCGCGAAGGTGCGATACAGTCGCTGGCATGGGCTTTGAATGACAGCAAAATATGGCCGGTTAAAAACAATGCGGCGTTTCTTATCAACGCGCTTGAGCATCCTGATTTTGCGTCCGGTAATGTCGATACCGGGCTGATCCAGCGCGCGGGCGACGCGTTGATACCTGATGAGAACGCGGATATTGATGATCTGGCCCGGAGTGCAGAGCAGTATACAAATCAAGCAATTGCGGGTTTCCGGCTCAACGGTGATCGCAATCACAAGGCGGTTCTGTCGGTTGACGGGGTTGCAACCGAAGTCGACATTCCAATTGTTGAATATGTCGACCCGAGGCCGTTCGTTTTCAGCCAGAACGCTCCAAGCGGATTTTTTCAGACTGGAAATGGGCAGACTTGGTGGGTCGAACCATATCGCTACACAGACGGCGCGCATGCTTCGGCGCATGACGGAGACATACTTTCCCCCATGCCGGGCCGGATCATCGCGGTAGATGTCGCCGCGGGGCAGGCCGTCACCAAGGGTCAGAAACTCCTCACGCTCGAAGCGATGAAGATGGAACACAGCCTTACCGCCCCCTTTGACGGGGTGGTTGCCGAACTAAACGCAGAGGCCGGAGCGCAGGTGCAGGTCGAGGCGTTGCTGGCGCGGATCGCGGCGGTGGACGAAAAATAATTGATAGCCGCGCTTCACCCTGAACGTGTTTTAGGGTCTTACTGTCGGGCGGCAAAAAGTAAGATGCTGAAACAAGTTCAGCATGACGTTTCGGGAGTGAGCAGTGGCAGGCAAATATTTCAACCAATGGCAAATCGGCGACACTATCGCCCATGAAATCCGGCGCACGGTGACCGAGACCGATAATCTGCTATTCTCGGTCATGACCCATAACCCGCAGCCGCTGCACATTGACGCTGAGGCGGCAAAGGCCAGCGAGTTCGGACAAATCCTCGTCAACGGCACTTTCACCTTTGCCCTTATGGTGGGGCTGTCGGTGGGGGACACGACCCTCGGCACGCTGTTGGCGAACCTTGGCTATGACAAGCTGGTTATGCCTAAACCGGTGTTTATCGGTGATACGCTCCGCGCCGAAACCGAGGTCATTGGGCTAAAAGAAAGCAAGTCGCGTCCTGATGCCGGCGTTGTGACGTTTCTCCACCGCTGCCTCAATCAGCGCAACGAGGTGGTATGCAGTTGCGAGCGTGCGGCGTTGCTAAAGAAAGCGCCGACTGATATCTAGACCGTCGTGCTGTGCCTGTTGAAGCACGCCCCGCCGATAAGCGCCCTTCGACAGGCTCAGGGCTACGGTGAAGTTGAAAGGCGTCGCC
>DBOA01000212.1 GCA_002299195.1 Sphingomonadales bacterium UBA658 | reverse complement strand
AGGCCCTGACCGGCTCGCCAACTGCCTGCGGGCCGATAGCCGAACTTTGGGCGCGCTTGCAAGCCTTTATCTCATCAAAAAGATATAAATCGGCTCGCCTTGACGATTTCCGCCATCGTCGGCGGTCGAGCGCCGCTGCTCCGCAAGCGACCAAATAAGCCCCACTGCCCCGCCATATCATTATCGTTCTTCGTCCATTAATCCGGTTAGCCCTTCATTGACGGCTGGAAGCGACACAATCAGCGCTTGATTGTAAAAACATAAATCCCCGCCAACATTTCGGGCAAGGCTGCGCACAAGGCGCAACGAAAAGCCGAGCCCAAGCAATGGCGCGTCATGAGAATCATCGATCGGGCCGGAACCGAAAAGCTCGCTCTCGCCCATGCCGGCAAGCTTTTTCGGCAAGCTAAGCACGAAACGGTTAACCGCGTTCAACCCGGGCTCCGTCCGGAAACGCCCATCGAGGATTTCGCCAGCCTCGCAGCCGATGATGACGGCAGACAACAGCCGTGAAAAAAGACGTTCCGCCAGATGGTTACCCAACGCAAAGGGGCGCACCGGATGGGCATGGACCAAATTCAGCGTAACGTGCAAAACGTCGCTCAGCTCGCGAAGCCGCTCTGCCAACCGAAGCGACAGCCAGTCGCAATCCGTCGAACCGGCCTCCGTAATGTAGGTTCCCGTCTCAATTTTTGCAGCGGTTGAAAGATCATCAAAACCCGACAGCAGGCGCTGGGCATCGTGCAAGATGTTACCAGCTATTGTGCGGTACTCTTCGGCTACGGGTCCAAAGAGTTGCTGTTCAATGATTTCGGAAAAGCCAATAATCGCGCTTAAAGGCGTACGCAATTCGTGTATCAATTGCTGGATATTTTCCGCGTCATGCGTGTCACCGTCCGGAATATGCGCGACTTCCGCGAGATTGGGGCGGCGCAATATCCCGCGATAGCCGTTGAACCGCCCACCGGCAGGTTCAAAAAACGGTGCCGCGTTGATCCGCCAGTCCCCGGCAATCGCGGCGGCGCCGCACAGGCGCATGCGCGCATTTTCAAGCGGCATTTTTTGCCGAAAGGCAGCGGCGCCATAGGCATCTGGTCCCGGCCCCGCGTCAAATGCGGGTTCCGCGATATTCACGCCAACAACCGCCCCGTAGGCGCGCCTTCCACCCATTTGATGGTGCCATATTCGTCGGTTTCGAAGCGTATTTCGTCAATCGGTTCGGCAAACAAAACGACCTGTTCGATAGACTCTTCGGCCGGCATTTCAGCCGGGTCGTGCTGTTCCCGCTCGAGCCGCAATTTTTCGATGCGGTCAACAATGTCGCGGATTTGCAAAGCTTGCGGTGCACGCACGGCCGTCTCAGCCGCGCTTGTATCGAGAGCCAGCGCGAAATCTACCGAAGAGCATTACCGAAGCGCATGCAGGGTCATGGGGCCAATCTCCCTACGGTTGCGCAAAAACCCGCGCGCACGGGTGGACATATGGGGTACGATATCGGCCCATTCATGATCACGCAGCCGCGCGGCACTGACCGCCGCTGCGGCAACCGCAGGAACATCGCCCGACAGCAGCAAGAGCAACCGCGCAGAACGCAGTCGCCCAGACAAGGCGCGTACGTATTGTTCGCGGACAGTTGCGGGAACCATGTCCATAAACTGCCGCGCTTTTTGTAAGCCGGAGGCGACCGCAGCAGGGTCAAAGCCTGAAGGATTTTGCGCTAATATATCAACCAGTTGATGCCATTTGATAGGCAAGCCAATGCCATCACCGTCCGCCTGACGCAAAGTGGTTTCAAGGCGGTCGTCAAAGCGCAAATTCTGCAAGTTCTAATGCTACGTTATCCGTGTTGTGGCCGCCGGATAAACCGATATCAGGACGTACGAAAGCGGCAAAATTGGAGCGTCACACTTTGGGGCAATTGCAATATGATATAATTATATTATAAAGCGGCGGCATAATCGAAATGGAAATAACAAGATCATGGCTAATATGAACCTAGATGCGATAGATTTGAAGCTTTTGGCGGAATTGCAGGCTGATGGTCGCATTACCAATGTGGAACTTGCATCCAAGGTTGGGCTGACCGCCCCGCCATGCTTGCGGCGTATGCGCGCGTTGGAACAATCGGGCACGATCAAATCCTACCACGCAGATGTGGACGCCAGCGCCTTGGGCTACACAATCACCGTATTTGCGATGGTCAGCTTAAAAAGTCAGGCCGAAGAAGATTTGAAGGCGTTTGAGCAGCATGTTCGCGCACTCCCCGATGTGCGGGAATGCCATATGCTGAATGGCGAAATTGATTTCATCCTTAAAATCGTTGCGCGCGATCTGCAGTCATTTCAGGAATTTCTGACATCACAATTAACGTCCGCGCCTAATGTAAACAGCGTAAAAACGTCGCTGACCATTCGCACCGCAAAGGACGAGCCGGGCGTGCCCATACCGATGGCATAAAAAAAGGGCCCGATTGCTCAGGCCCTTTTTCAATCAATTATAGCAAACCTTAGGTCGCGGGTGCTGCAGCAGGCGCCGCTGCTGGTGCAGGCTTTTCCAAATGGTTGATATACATCACCCAATATTCGGCAATTGCCTTGCGGTTTGCACCGGTGATCTGCGCAAAGTCGGCTTTCGCGCCAGCATAATCGCCGAGCATGGCTTTCGACATGGCAAGGCGGAAGAGGGTGCGGTCGGTCTGGTTTCCGCCATCCTTATCCAACACTGGGCCTTTGCTTAACGCGGTCTCGTAAAGATCCTTGGCTGTCTTATAATCCTTGTGTGAGAAGAATGAGTCGCCTGTCAGGGTCGCCAGCATGGCTCTGGGGCTCGCTTTTGCCGGTGCGATCGTTCCCGCCAATGTACGGGTATCTTCCGCCAAACGAGCCTTGGCTTCGTTGTAACGCTCGCTGAAGGTCACGTTGTTGCGTGAGATGATGCCCTTTGCAAAGCCTTCGTCCAATACAGACACAGCCTCTGCCGGATAACGCACGCCGATATAGCTTAAGCTGTCGAGATATTCGGCATATTCTTGTTGAAAGCGCAAACCATTGGTCGCGCGCATCAAGCGCATAAGGTCAAGCGACTCTTCAGGGTTCGTGTTGAGCGAACGGTTGAAGAACGCAATGGCATCATGCCAATAATCAGGGTTATTTTCGGCAATCACCAAATCTTTGTAGAAATTGGCAGCACCGGCATAATCTTTCGCTTTCGCCGACAGGTTGGCGGCACGAACGACATAGGCTTTGTTAACCGGTCCGGCTGCCTTGCTCGCGGCGATGGCCTTGCTGATCCAGGCGATAGCGTCAGCATCTTTATTCTGCTGCGACATGGCGTTGGAAATCAAAAACTCGATATTGTTGGCGCGATAACCGAGGTTGTACGCGTCAATCATATTCTTTTCAGCGTCGGCAAATCTTTTGCCATCATAAGCAATCGCGCCCTTGCGGAACGTATATGCCTGCTTCATTTCAATAGGCGTAGTTGCGGATGCGAGTAACAGGTCTATACCCTGATCCTGCAATGCGGTGTCTTTCGACGCTACGCCGATGTTCACGGCCAATATGCCCGCTTCATAACGGTCGTCATCATTGGCAATGGCGGCGACGATCTTTGGAAACTCGGCCTTCGCTGCGACGGGATCCTTGGTTTTGTTCAAAAGATTGGCGACAGGCATGTACGCCGCGATGAACGGCTTGGAATAATTTCTCTTGGGAGCCGCAGGCGTGGCTTCCTTCCCCTTTTTTTCCTTTTTGGGCTTTTCATCGGACTGCGCAAAAGCAGGCGCAGCGGTTATAGCGGCGAATGAAAGTGCAAGGGCAAATTTTGAAACCAGCTTCATTTAACTCTCCGGGACTATTGGTGTATTGCCATGGGCTTTGGTTGATGTCGTGTATAGGACCTTGCCATCTTCAGTGCAATTGACATAGCGCAGTCGTATATATTCCCGTTGAACGAACCAGAGGAAAATTCAAGTGCCAGAACGCACCGCAGTGATAATTGGCGCACGTGGCGGCATTGGTGCGGCACTTGCCGATGCTTTGGATGCGGGCGATCAATATGACCGCGTCATTCGGCTACATCGGACAAGCGCGCCGGCCATCGACATATTGGATGAGGCTAGCATAGCCGCCGTAGCACGCGATTTGGCGGGCACGGCGCCGCAATTGGTCATTGTGGCCACAGGGTTGCTGCACACAGCCAATAAGGGCCCGGAAAAAAGCCTGCGCGAGCTTGATCCTGAATGGATGATGAAAAATTACCGCATCAATGCGGTTGGCCCCGCTTTGGTGGCTAAACATTTTCTGCCGATCATGGCAAAGCAAGGCCCGATCTGCTTTGCTGCGCTTTCCGCCCGCGTGGGCAGCATCTCGGACAATCGCCTTGGCGGATGGCATAGCTATCGCGCATCGAAAGCCGCGCTCAACATGTTCATCCGCAACATTGCGATCGAATGGCAGCGCAAAAATGCGCAATCGGTTGTGGTCGCCCTGCATCCCGGCACCGTCGAGACGCCGCTGAGCGCGCCGTTTAAGGGCAATCCGGCGCATGAACGCTTCGTCCCTGCCCGCGCTGCTGCGGATATGCTTAGCGTGCTCGCAGGCCTGCGCCCTGAGCAAAGCGGCCAGATTTTCGCTTATGATGGCAACGTCATCGCCCCCTAATCGCAACCTCTGCGTGAATCTGTGGATAAGCTGTAGAAAACACCCCTATTTGGGCAGTCGCTTGTGGTCATATGACCGACTTGGGTCTATGGCTTAGTGCACCAAAAAATATAAGGATTTTCGCGCTGTGAGCGACGACATAGTTACAATGGATCCATCGGACATTTCGCCCGTCGACATCGTCGATGAAATGAAGTCGAGCTACCTCGATTATGCGATGTCGGTCATTGTATCCCGCGCCCTGCCTGACGTACGGGACGGCCTTAAGCCCGTTCACCGCCGCATATTGTTCGCAAGCCAGGAAGGCGGCTTTGTCGCTGGCCGACCCTATCGCAAATCGGCAAAGATTGTCGGCGACGTCATGGGCAACTATCACCCGCATGGCGATAGCGCGATTTACGACGCCCTTGCCCGTATGACGCAAGATTGGTCGATGCGCGTGCCATTGATCGATGGTCAGGGTAACTTCGGATCGATGGACCCTGATCCGCCAGCATCGATGCGGTACACCGAAGCACGGTTGAACAAGGTCGCCAACGCGCTGTTGGATGATCTCGACAAAGACACCGTCGATTTCCAACCCAATTATGACGGCAGCCGCGAAGAACCGCAGGTTTTGCCCGCACGTTTCCCCAATCTGTTGGTGAACGGCGCTGGCGGTATTGCCGTCGGCATGGCCACCAACATCCCGCCACATAATCTGGGCGAAGTGATCAAGGCCTGTTTGGCCTATATCGATAATCCGGCCATCTCCATTGATGAGCTGATCGAGATCGTCCCTGCCCCTGATTTCCCCACCGGGCCATTGATCCTTGGCACCGGCGGCGCACGCTCCGCCTATCGCGAAGGCAAGGGCTCCATCATGCAGCGCGCCCGCCATGAGATTGAGGAAGGAAAAGGCGATCGTCGCTCCATCGTCCTGACCAGCATTCCGTTTCAGGTCGGCAAATCCGCTCTGGTCGAAAAAATCGCCGAAGCCGCGAAGGATAAGCGCATTGAAGGCGTTTCCGACATTCGCGATGAATCCAGCCGCAAGGGCGTACGCATCGTCATTGATCTAAAGCGTGATGCGACCACCGATGTGGTGCTCAACCAATTGTGGCGCCACACACAGGCGCAATCGAGCTTCCCGGCCAATATGCTCGCCATTCGCGGCGGTCGGCCTGAAGTCCTCAACCTGCGCGATATCATCGAGGCATTCATCCGCTTCCGCGAAGAGGTTATCACCCGCAGGACCAAGTTCGAACTGAACAAAGCGCGCGAACGGGCGCATTTGTTGCTTGGCCTTGTTGTTGCCGTCACCAATTTGGACGAAGTCGTCCGTATCATTCGCGGATCAGCCAGCCCGGCCGAGGCGCGCGCCGCGTTAATCGCGCGCAAATGGCCAATCGCCGAAATCGCGTCGTACATCAAATTGGTGGAAGCCGTTGAAACCGAAGTTTCGGGCGACAGCTATCAATTGTCGGAGCTTCAGGTGCGCGCCATTCTCGAACTGCGCCTGCATCGTCTGACGGCGCTTGGCCGTGATGAAATTGGCAAGGAACTTCAGGGACTTGCCGAAAGCATCGCAGAGTATCTCGCAATTTTGGGCGACCGCGTAAAGCTATATGCGGTTCTGCGTGAAGAACTGGTCGCCATTGACGCCGAATTTTCGACGCCACGATTGTGCGAAATCACCGCCAGTTGGGACGGGCTTGATGACGAAGACCTCATGGAGCGTGAGGAAATGGTCGTCACCGTCACCCATGGCGGATACATCAAACGGACCGCACTGGCGGCTTTCCGCGCCCAAAACCGTGGTGGCAAGGGCCGCGCGGGTATGGCGACGAAGGACGAAGACGCCGTCACCGAACTGTTCGTCACCAGCACGCACACGCCCGTATTGTTCTTCTCAAACATCGGTAAGGTCTACCGCCTAAAGGTTTGGAAGCTGCCCGAAGGTGGCCCATCGACCCGCGGCCGGCCCATGGTCAACCTGCTGCCATTAGGCGAAGGCGAAGTCATTTCCAACGTTTTGACGCTGCCTGAGGACGAAGCCGAATGGGGCGGCCTCAGCGTCGTCTTTGCCACCGCCAAGGGCTATGCCCGCCGCAACAGCATGGACGCATTTGCCAATGTCCCAAGCAACGGCAAAATCGCCATGAAGTTCGAAGGCGAAGATGCCGATGACAAGCTGATTGGCGTGGAATTGTTAAGCGCCGAAGACGACGTCTTGCTGGCAAGCCGCAATGGCAAGGCGATCCGCTTTGCCGCCGACGACATTCGCGAATTCCAAAGCCGCGCTTCGACCGGCGTTCGCGCCATGAAGCTCGCCAAGGGGGACGAGGTTATCTCGCTATCCATCCTTCAGCGCGTGGGCACTTCGCCCGAAGAGCGCGAAGATTATCTGCGCTTCGCCCCATGGAAGCCCGAAAAGGAAGGCGAACCCACAATGTCCGCGGAACGCATCGCGGAGATGGCGGAGCGTGAACAGTTCATCCTGACCGTATGTGCCAATGGATATGGCAAATTGTCATCCGCTTATGGATATCGCCGCACGGGCCGTGGTGGTCAGGGTATCACCAATATCGACAATATCGAACGCAACGGCCCCGTTGTCGCCAGCTTCCCCGCAACCAAGGGGGACCAGTTGATGCTCGTCACCGACCAGGCCAAGCTGATCCGCATGCCACTGGACAGCCTCCGCGTCCTTGGCCGCGGCACCGCAGGCGTACGCTTGTTCAACGTTGGTGACAATGAACATGTCGTCGGTGCAGCGAAGATTGACGAGAGTGATGATGAGGCAGACGGCCCAATCGACGACACGAACGAGGTTGCATCTGCAGTAGTCGAAATATCCGAAGGAAACGAACCCGTATGAGCACAGCGCATGTGATTGCCGCAGTCCTTGCAGCCACCACGCAAAGCGCACCTGCTGCTCCCGTCGCTGCGCCGAATGATTATGCGCTCGAACAGAATTGGCTTTGCCGCCCAGGCCGTCGCGACGCGTGCAGCACGCCTAGCCTTGACGTAACCGAGGTTGCGCCAAATGGAACGCGCACGGTCCGCACTGTAACGCGGGCCAAAGCACCTGAAGCCGATTGCTTCTACGTATACCCGACCTTGTCATATGATCCGGGCGGGAATAGCGACATGATCGCCAATGACGAAGAGCGCCGTGTCGTTGAGGCCCAGTTTGCGCGTTTTGGCACTGTGTGCCAAACGTTCGCGCCGATCTATCGCCAATCGACCTTAAGCTGGTTGCGTTCCAACATGATCGGCAACCCCATCCCTATGGACCCCGAGCTGCGTTATAATGACGTGCGCGATGCGTGGCGGCGTTACATGGCGGCCGATAACAAGGGGCGGCCATTTGTTCTTGTTGGACATTCGCAAGGATCGGGATTGCTCAAGCGCCTGATTGCTGAGGAAATCGAAGGAAAACCAGCTTCGACGCATATGTTGTCGGCTATGCTTGCGGGCACCAATGTTGCTGTGCCCAAGGGTAAGGACCAGGGCGCCGATTTGAAACAGACGCCTGTGTGCCGGAAAGCAAGGCAGACCAATTGCGTCATTGCCTGGACAAGTTTTCGTGAAACCTCGCCGCCACCTGCGAACGGCCGTTATGGCCGTGTGCCAGACCCCGCGCAGGAAACAATTTGCGCCAACCCCGCTGCGCTTGGCGGCGGCATGGCAACAGTGAACGCACGTTTTCCCTCTGGTGCAGGGATCGGTGACCTGGTGACAGATAGCCCGCGCTGGACCAAAGACAATGCCCCCGTTACCACGCCAACCGTCGCCGTTCCCGGATTGTACGCAGCGCAGTGCGTTACGGTGAACGGCGCGAATGTCTTGTCAGTCCGCATCAACGCAGCCCCTGCCGACCCCCGCATCGACGATGTCGGTGGTGATGTCCGCTTTGGCGCATTTATCGCACAGGACTGGGGACTTCACCTGATCGACGTGTCGCTGGTTATGCAGGATATGGTGGATCTGGTGCCCGTGCAGTTGGCGGCATGGAAAGCGCGCGACCGTTAAGAACAGCTTTGTAACGACGGTTGCAATGTAGGATTTGATTTGAGATCCTGCACGCAATCAAGTGACTTGGCCGCTCTTTCTCAATGTCGATATTTTGTGAATATGCCAAAGCGCAATGTCATCGTTAAAGCGACAAACGAGACAGTCAAAACATCGTCGCTGGGCGCTTTTGTCACTTTAGAACGCCGCGGGAACGGGCGCCAGCTTAATCGCGCTCTTCGCCTGTGGCATAATGCCCGCGTTTGAGCAAGGTCTGCGCCACGCCGACGGCAATCATCAACACGCCGAAATAATAAAGATACCAGATCGCGATGCCCGATACCTTCGAATTTGCGAACGGACCAAGCTCCGCGAATATCAGCAAGTCCGAAATGACAAACAAAACCGCGCCGAACCCGACACGGTAACGGGGGAAATTGCTGCTCCACGCCATCGCCGCCATCGCGGCCAAAATGACGCTATAGGCCGCAACCTGAACCGCTTCGTCGGTGGTCGGCGGAAGGCCATAAGCAATCACCGGCGTCAGCAGGAAAATCGCGATTGCGAGCAGTTTCTGGCTGAACGTCGGCGCCACACGCCGGTGCCGAAAATACAACCAGATGGCGACCAGATGACCAGCGGCAAAGGCCAGCGCCCCTGCAACCATGCTGCATTCAATCAAACCGTCGCCCAGCGCGTAAAAGGCCAAAATGATGGCCAACGGCACAAATTCCCCCACATGATGCCGGTGCAGCGCAAAGGGCACCAGCAAGCCGACCGCCGCCATTTTCCAGACGAGGGCGATCAATCCCCCGTCGAGGGGAAGGAAGAGCCACGTCGCAGGAAAGCTGATACCTGCAACAAGGCTGGCAAGCAGCCACGGTCGTTTATGTGCGAGATCCTGCCCCAAATTGTTTCCCCAACTTATTTGCATCGTCATGCTGAACCTGTTTCACCTTCGGTGACTGACGTTACAGCATCCATCGTGCCACGCAAACCGGAGGGCAGAGAGGATAAATGGACCCTGAAATACGTTCAGGGTGACGAACATTCGACTTTCAAATGCTTGGCTAAGCAAGAGACCCCGTCAGCACAAGCGGAATATGGTCCATCATCTTATCCGCGGTCAGCCGCGTGCCTACAGCCGAGACCGGGTGATCGTGCGGTCCTCGGTGATGTTAAGCGTAAATCCCATAGTCCATCTTGCCGCTTTTACCTGTGCAGCGCCAAAGATTTTTGATAGCCGCCCCACATGACCAAATCATATGACGTTCAAATTATCGGTGGCGGCTTGGCAGGGTGCGAGGCAGCTTGGCAATTGGCGCAGCGCGGAATACGGGTGAAGCTCTCGGAAATGCGCGGTTCCGGCGACATGACGCCCGCGCACCAGACCGATGGCCTTGCCGAACTGGTATGCTCAAACAGCTTTCGTTCGGATGATGCGGAAAATAACGCCGTTGGCCTGCTGCATCAGGAAATGCGCGATTTGGGGTCGCTGATCATGCAAGCAGCGGAAGTCGCGAAGGTTCCGGCCGGATCGGCGCTGGCGGTTGATCGTGATGTTTTCTCAGAAACCGTCACCAAGCATCTGGAAAATAATCCAAATATCGACATCGTGCGCGAACGGGTGGATATCATTCCGGCAGTCCGCCTTGTCATCATCGCCACAGGTCCATTGACTGCGACCAACCTTGCCGAAAGCATCATGGCGAAAACGGGTGAGGATCGCCTCGCCTTTTTCGACGCAATTGCACCGATTGTTTACCATGACAGCATCGATATGGACATCGCATGGTATGCCTCGCGCTGGGACAAGGGCGAAGGCAAGGATTATATCAACTGCCCGATGGATGAAGCGCAATATCGCGCCTTTCATCAGGGATTGCTCGATTCCGAAAAGTCAGAGTTCAAGGAATGGGAAACCAACACACCCTATTTCGAAGGATGCATGCCGATTGAGGTCATGGCGTCGCGCGGGTTGGATACGCTGCGCTTTGGCCCGATGAAGCCCGTCGGCTTGGATAATCCGCGGACCGGGCGTTGGGCCCATGCCGTGGTGCAGCTGCGTCAGGATAATAAGCAAGGCACTTTGTGGAACATGGTCGGGTTCCAAACCAAGATGAAGCATGGCGCGCAGGTTGAACTGCTGCGCACCATCCCTGGGCTGGAAAAGGCGGAATTTGCGCGGCTTGGCGGCTTGCACCGCAATACATTCATTCGCTCGCCGATCCTTTTGGACCGTCAGCTACGGCTAAAATCATCGCCGCATATCCGCTTTGCCGGACAGATCACGGGCTGCGAAGGCTATGTCGAAAGCAGCGCGGTTGGGCTGATGGCGGGGATTATGACCGCGGCGGAGATTTCTGGCAGAACCGTTACAGCGCCGCCGCCCACCACCGCGCTTGGTGCGCTTTTGGGGCACATCACGGGGGATGCGCTGGCCGATGACTATCAACCCATGAACATCAATTTCGGGCTGTTCGCGCCGCTGGACGAAAAAGTGCACAAAAAATCGCGCAAGGCCGCGATGACGGGCCGTGCGCGGACGGACTTAAACAGTTGGATCAGCGCGCAAAAGGTTGCGGCTTAACAGCGGCATCCCGGCTTTTCGGCCTGTTTGGGGCGGGTCTGCGCAAATTCTTTGCGGGTCAATAACTTGTCCTTGTTCCTGTCCGCGCCGGCAAAGCGCTCTCCGGTGGCGGCCGCCCATTCTTCGAAAGTGAGCAAATTATTGCCACCGCGGTCCAAAGCCTTGAACGCCTTCGTCCGGCTCCCCATCATTTCGAGGCGGGAAATAAGCTCGTCCCGGTTGCGGTCATAACGGTTGAAACGCATTTCCTCACGACTTGCCTTTGGCGCTTCGGGCGGCGCTGGGCCAAATGCCGGCGCATTTGCTCCGGGAAACGACGAGCAACAATGCCGCTACACCGCCAACCAATATCCTCTGCATGACCTTCCCCCATGATGACATCACGGCGATAGGGCCACAAAGCTACCACCCCGTCAAGGCATGGCCGATAAGCCGCAATCCCGTCACCTTTCGAACCGACATGGCCAAAATGGACAGGGGGCGAAGTTTTCGGCCTTTAGGCAACGCCGGAAGTGGCTGATTATTGGGCACGTTCAATTTTGACGGGAATTCCATACGCAACGCATCGCGCGCCCATTGATGTGACAAAGCACTGACATCACATCCCTCGCCTGACCAAGCTGCGTAAGATCCAAAGACGCCCCCCCCACGCAAAGCGGCATGTGCTTCAACATCCTGAGCGGCCCACTCCCCCTCGCCCAGCATCAACTCCCATGCCGAAACCAAGTCCTCCAACGCTGACGGCGCTATGACATCCCCACACGCGCCGAGCCCTTGAAGCAAAGGTTCGCCGATTGGTCGCAGCGCGGGTTCCGTAGCAAAAGCATCACGCCACCATGCCAATTTGATTTGCGCAATCATAGGTTCACGCGCTTTCCGCACAATATCGGCAAAGCGCGCATCCAATTGAAGCAGAAGGGCAAAGGCAGGGCGAAATGCAACGGGCGTGTAGGCGACCGCGAGGTTGACCGGGGGCGGCAGCTGCGATGCTGTGTCATTCATGTCGTCATTCGCTTCACATCAATAAATTTTCTATGGTTAACAATTGGGTAACCCTGCTGCATCAAAGAACACTTACTACGACGCGCGTAGAGGGTGTCGCAAATCCATTGTGGAAACCAGGGGACAACAATTGTGAAGAATGTCGAGGCCAACAAGGTGTCCGGCGTGATGTCGCGACTGATCAAGAATGAAGAAGGCCACCGTCTCAACCTGTTAAAGCGGGGACGGCGAATTTCCTCTAAAGCCCTAGCGTTTTGCGCACTCCAGCAACAATCTTGTCGGCATTGATGAGCGTCGCCTTCTCAAGATTAGCTGCATAAGGCATCGGAACATCCTCGTTCGTGATACGCAAGACGGGCGCGTCAAGATCATCGAAGCCCTGCTCCATACACACCGCAAGGATTTCGCTGCCAACCGAACACACCGGCCAACCTTCTTCGGCCACGACCAGACGATTGGTTTTTGCAAGGCTCCCCAGCACGGTTTGAGTATCCAGCGGACGAATGGTGCGCAGGTCGATGACCTCGGCGCTGATGCCTTCGGCGGCTAACTTTTGCGCTGCCTCCAATGACAGCCCAACGCCAACCGAATAGCTCACGATAGTAACGTCCGTGCCTTCACGCACAACCCGTGCCTTGCCAATCGGCAGCACATGGTCGTCCCCTTCGGGAACTTCAAAGGTGCGCCCATAGAGCAGTTCGTTTTCGAGGAACACGACAGGGTCCTCGCACCGGATCGCGGCCTTCAACAAGCCTTTGGCGTCCGCTGCATCATAGGGCGCAATCACAATCAGACCAGGTACGCTGGCATACCATGGCGCGTAATTCTGGCTGTGCTGCGCCCCAACACGTGCCGCGGCACCGTTTGGACCACGGAACACGATGGGACAACGCATCTGGCCGCCTGACATGTAATTGGTCTTTGCAGCCGAATTGATGATGTGGTCGATCGCCTGCATCGCAAAGTTAAACGTCATGAATTCGATGACGGGGCGAAGCCCGCCCATCGCGGCGCCTGTGCCGATGCCGGCAAAGCCATATTCGGTAATCGGCGTATCGATAACGCGGCGGGCACCGAATTCGTCAAGCAAGCCCTGCGTGACTTTGTA